>JBCBYE010000753.1:0-2101 GCA_039816075.1 Pseudomonadota bacterium
CAGGGCCTCGGCGAAGGCCTCCGGCGCCCCCGGCGGCGGAGGGCGCGCCAGGCGACGGCGCGCAGCCGGCGGAGGCGAGGGCGAGCGCGGCCAGCGCCGCGGCGGTGCGAATCGAACGTCTCATGCGCCGAGATTGCCCCGCCAATGCGGCGGCGTCTTGACGACGTTGCGGCACGCCCCCGCCCGCGCTAGAGCGGCGGCGACGCCAAGGGAGGACGCCGCCATGACCGACGAGCCGCTGATCCGCGTGGAGGGGCCCGTGCAGGGCGTGGCCGAGGTGGTGCTGAACCGCCCCGACAAGATGAACGCCATCAACGCCGCGCTGCTCGAAGCGATGGACGCCGCCGCAACGGCCCTGTTCGCCGATCCGGCCCTGCGCGCGGTGGTGCTGCGCGGAGAGGGACGGGCGTTCTGCGCCGGCCTCGACAAGGGCAATTTCGACAAGATGGCGGAGACGGGAAAGCCCTCGCTCGGCGATGCCATCCTCGAGCGGACCCATGGCGACGCGAACCTGTTTCAGCAGGCCGGGCTGATGTGGCGCGAGGCGCCGGTTCCGGTGATCGCGGCGCTGCACGGGGTGTGCATCGGGGGCGGCCTGCAGATCGCGCTGGGCGCGGATCTGCGCGTGGCGGCGCCCGACTGCAAGCTGTCGGTGCTGGAGATGAAATGGGGGCTGATCCCCGACATGTCCGGCATGGTCACGCTGCCGCCGCTGGTGCGCGGCGACGTGCTGCGGCGGCTGATCTACACCCATGAGATGCTAGACGGGCCCGCCGCCCAGGCCGCGGGCCTGGTGACCGAGGTCGCCGAGGATCCCCTGGCGCGGGCGCGGGAGCTGGCCGCGCTGATCGCGTCGAAAAGCCCGTCGGCCATCCGCGAGGCCAAGGCGCTGGTCAACGAGGCCGAAACGCTGGGCGCCGCCGAGGTTCTGATGGCCGAGAGCCGCCGGCAGCAGGCGCTGATCGGCGCGGAGCACCAGGTCGAGACCGTGCGCGCGGCGCTGGAGGGGCGGACGCCGCGCTATGGCTGAGCCGGCGCCGGGCCGCGCCGAGGTGGCCGAGGCCGTGCGCCGCTGCGCCGGGCGCCTGCGCCGCACGCCGGTGGTGGAGGTCGAAACGCCCGCCGGCCCGATCCTGCTGAAGCTGGAGACGCTGCAGCATGTGGGCGTGTTCAAGGCGCGCGGGGCGATGAACACCTTGCTGGCGGCGAGGGACCTGCCGCGCGGCGTGGTGGCGGCCTCGGGCGGCAATCACGGCGCGGCGGTGGCCTGGGCGGCGCGGGCGCTGGGCGCGTCGGCTCGGATCTACGTGCCGGAGATCTCGACGCCCGCCAAGATCGCGCGCATTCGGGACCTGGGGGCGGAGGTGGTGGTCGGCGGCGCCCGCTACGCCGACGCGGCCGAGGCGGCGGCGCGGTTCCAGGCGGAAACCGGCGCGCTGGACGTGCCGGCCTTCGACGCCGCGCTGACCATGGCCGGTCAGGGGACCCTGGCGGCGGAGTTCGAGGCCCAGGCGCAGCCCTTCGGCGGGCTCGACGCGCTGCTGCTGGGCGTCGGCGGCGGAGGGCTGATCGCCGGCTGCGCGGCCTGGATCGCCGGGTCCGTCGCCGTCGTGGGCGTGGAGACCGAGGGCTGCGCGGCGCTGAACGCCGCGCTGGCCGCCGGTGCGCCCACGGATGTGCAGGTGTCGGGGATCGCGGCGGATTCGCTGGGCGCGCGGCGCATCGGCGCGGGCTGCTTCGACGTCTGCCGGCGCGCGGGCGTGACCGGCGTGACGGTGACCGACGCCGACGTGCGCGCCGCGCAGGCCTGGCTCTGGTCCGAGCTGCGCGTGGCGGCGGAGCCCGGCGGCGCCGCGGCGCTGGCGGCGGTGCTGAGCGGCGCCTGGACGCCGCCCGCCGGGGCGCGCGCGGGCGTCGCGGTCTGCGGCGCCAATCTCGACCCGGCGGACCTGGCGCCGGGCGGCGCGGCGGGGCCTGCCGTCTGACGCCGGCCTAGCGCGCGCCGCTGACGTCGATCGTGGCGCCGCTGGTGTAGCTGGCGGCGTCCGAGAGCAGCCAGAGCGCGGCCTCCGCCACCTCCGCCGCTTCGCCGGGCCGGCCC
>JBCBYE010000056.1:0-12328 GCA_039816075.1 Pseudomonadota bacterium
CCAGCGTCCGGCGAGTCGCCGAAAGCCACAAGGCCGAGCCCCCTTCGGCGGTCGCTGCGCCATCGGCTTGCGAGCCTTGACCCATCCCACGACAAGCCATCTTGCCGAAGGGCGGCGCCGGGTGGGGCGGCGGATTGCGGCGGGGGCCGCGCCCTAGCCGAGCGACCGTCGCCCCGGACTTGATCCGGGGCCTCCTTCGGCTTGGGCCGCGGCGCCGGCCTTGCGACCCCGCGCCGCGCCCTCAGTCGGCGATCTCCACGAAGACCGGCGCGTGATCCGACGGCTTTTCCCATCCCCGGGCCGCCTTCAGGATCCGCGCGGACCGCGTCTCCACCGGCGAGGTCGTCCACACATGGTCCAGCCGCCGGCCCTTGTCCGCCAGCGCCCAGTCCTTGGACCGGTACGACCACCATGAATAGAGCTTGCCCTCCGGCAGGTGCCGCCGCACCGCATCCGACCAGCCGCCCGCCTCGCGCGCCGCCTCGAACCGCTCCACCTCCTGCGGCGTATGGCTGACGATCTTCAGCAGCTGCTTGTGGCTCCACACGTCCTCTTCGCCCGGCGCGATGTTCAGATCCCCGACCAGCGCCTGCGCCCCCGGCGCCGCCGCGAAGGCCTCGGCCATCTCCTCGACGAAGCGCAGCTTGTGATCGAATTTGGGGTTCTTGCCCGGATCGGGCTCGTCGCCCCCCGCCGGCACGTAAAGGTTATGCACCACCAGACCCGAGGCATGCCGCGCCGCCACGTGCCGCGCATCGCCCTTGCCGCAGAAATCGTGCGGCTCCATCGCCTCCAACGGCTGCCGCGACAGGATCGCCACGCCGTTGTAGCCCTTCTCCCCCCGTGCGACGCGATGGCGGTAGCCCAGCGCCTCGAACGCCTCCGTGGGGATCTTCTCCACCGGGCTCTTCGTCTCCTGCAGGCACAGGATGTCCGGCGCCTCCTCTCGCAGCAGACGCGCCACCAGGCCTTCGCGCAGGCGGACGGAGTTGATGTTCCAGGTGCAAAGAGAAAGAGGCATGGGCCGCTCCGCCGATCATCGGGGCCGAACCATCGCCCGGCGCCCCGCCCCCGGCAACCCGCATCGCGCGGCCCCCCTGAAACGCGACGCGCCCGGCGGGAGGGGGTCCGCCGGGCGCTGCCCCTTGCGACGCGAGCGCGACCGTGAGGGGGGGTCGGCCGCACGGGCCGAAAAATCGGCCTGCATCGCTCGGGTTCGATGCAAATTGGGTCGAGGGCGTTGCGGTTCAAGACGTCTGCGTGACTTCTCACACCACCAGACGGTAGCCTCCCGATTCCGTGACCAGCAGCCGCGCTTCGGACGGGTTCGGCTCGATCTTCTGCCGCAGGCGGTAGATATGCGTCTCCAGCGTGTGCGTGGTCACCCCGGCGTTGTAGCCCCAGACCTCGTGCAGCAGCACGTCGCGCGGCACCACCGCGTCGTTGGCGCGGTAGAGGAACTTGAGGATGTTGGTCTCCTTTTCGGTCAGGCGCACCTTCTTGTCCGCCTCGTCGACCAGCATCTTCACCGCCGGCTTGAACGTGTAGGGCCCGATGGCGAACACCGCGTCCTCCGACTGCTCGTGCTGGCGCAGCTGCGCGCGGATGCGCGCCAGCAGCACCGGGAACTTGAACGGCTTGGGAATGTAGTCGTTGGCGCCCGCATCCAGCCCCAGGATCGTGTCCGCGTCCGAGGTATGGCCGGTCAGCATGACGATCGGGCACTTCACGCCCTGCTTGCGCATCAGGCGGCACACCTCGCGCCCGTCCATGTCCGGCAGGCCCACGTCGAGGATCACGATGTCGTAGAGCGCGGCCTTCGCCCGCTCCAGCCCGGCGGCGCCGCTGTCCGCCTCGAAGACGTCGTAGTCTTCGGTCAACACCAGCTGGTCGGCCAGCGCGTCGCGCAGGTCGGGGTCGTCGTCTACGAGAAGGATCTTGCGAAGGGCGGGCATCGGCGGCTCCTTTCGGTCTCGTTCGGGGCGTTCAGGCCGAATTGGCGCGCCCGGCGCCGCGCCGGTAGGGCGTGCTGCACAGGGTCACGGAGACGTCAGCCGCTGCGCGCCATTGTTTCAAAGCGTCGCCGCCGACGTTATGTGCGGTCGCGGAGGAGCCCGAATGTCCCTGGAGCTGAGCATCGAAGAGCAGGTCGCCCGCGCCCGGGCGGAGCTGCGCCTGGGCGCGGCCGTCGTGCTGGCCCGCGGCGATGCGGCCGCGCTCGCCGCCTCGGCGGAAACCGTCGGGGCGGCGCGCCTGGCCGCCCTGCGCGCCGCAGGGCCCACGGACCTCGCCATCACCGCCTGGCGGGCGCAGACGCTCAAGGCCCGCGCCTATGACGGCGACGTGGCGCGCATCGCGCTGGACGACGCCTTTCCCCTCGCCCGCATCCGGGCCACGGCCGATCCCCAGACCGACCTCGCCTCGCCCCTCAAGGGCCCGTTCCCCACGCGGCGCGAGGGCGATGCCGGCCTGCACCGCGCCGCGATCCGCCTGGCCAAGCAGGCGCATCTCCTGCCCGCCGCCCTCGTCGCCGCCCTGCCCGGACCGGCGGAGGCGGAGGCGCTCGCTGGGCGCGGCCTGACCGTGATCGACGTCGACGCCTGGCTGGCGGCGGAGGCGGAGGCGCTCGACATCGCCGGCGTCAGCGCCGCGCGCGTGCCCCTCAAATCCGCCCAGGCCTCCCGCGTGCACGTCTTTCGCCCCGGCGACGGCTCCGAAGAGCACTATGCCGTCGAGATCGGCGCCCCCGCCCGCGACGCGGCGCCCCTGACGCGCCTGCACTCCGCCTGCTTCACCGGCGACGTGCTCGGCAGTCTCAAATGCGATTGCGGACCGCAGCTCGACGCCGCTCTCGCCGCCATGGGCGCGGCGAACGAGGGCGTGCTGCTCTACCTCAACCAGGAAGGCCGCGGCATCGGCCTGGCCAACAAGATGCGCGCCTACTCGCTGCAGGATCAGGGCTTCGACACGGTCGAGGCCAACCACCGCCTCGGCTTCGAGGATGACGAACGCGACTTCCGCATCGGCGCGGCGATCCTGCGGCGGCTCGGCTTTTCGCGCATCCGACTGATGACCAACAATCCCCGCAAGGTCGGCATGATGGCCAACAGCGGGATCGAGGTGGTGGAGCGCGCGCCCCTGATCGTCGGCGCCACGCCCGAAAACGAAAACTACCTGCGCGTGAAAGCCGCCAAAAGCGGCCACCTGCTGTGACGCCGCGCCCGCCGCGGCGGGGGGACCTGCGCATCACCGCCGGCGGCGCCTGGATGGACGGGCGGCGCCTGCCCTGCGTCGTGGGCCGCGCCGGCATCGGGGCCAAGCGCGGCGAGGGCGACGGCGTCACCCCCGTGGGCGTCTGGCGCCTCGACGCGGCGCGGTGGCGCGCCGACCGGCGCCCGACGCCGCGCACGATCCTGCCGCTCCGCCCCATCGGCGCCGCCCATGGCTGGTCCGACGATCCTCGCGACCCGCTCTACAACGCGCCCTGCCCCTGGCCGCACGCCTTCTCGGCGGAGCGGATGCGCCGCCGCGACCGGCTCTACGACCTCGTGGCGCAGACCGACTTCAACCGATCGCCCATCCGGCCCGGCGCCGGCAGCGCGATCTTCCTGCATGTCTGGAAAGGGCGGGGCCGGCCCACCGAGGGCTGCGTGGCCTTCGCCGCGGCTGATCTCGCCTGGATCCTCGCGCGCTGGCGCGCCTGGCGCCGCGTGGTGATTCAGCCGTAGTCGCGCGCGCCGAAGATGGCGGAGCCGACGCGCACATGAGTCGCGCCGAAGGCCACCGCCGTCTCGAAATCGCCGGACATGCCCATGGACAGGCCCGTCAGCCCGTTGCGCTCCGCGATCTTCGCCAGCAGCGCGAAATGCAGGGCCGGCGTCTCCTCCACCGGCGGAATGCACATCAGGCCCTGCACCGGCAGCCCCATCGGCCCGCGGCATTCGGCGATGAAGGCGTCGGCGTCGGCGGGCAGAATCCCGGCCTTCTGCGGCTCCTCGCCCGTGTTGACCTGAATGAACAGCCGCGGCGAGCCGCCCCGGGCCTGCGCGGCCTCCGCCAGCTTGGCCGCCAGCTTCGGCCGGTCGACGGATTGGATCACGTCGAACAGCTCCAGCGCCTTGTTGAGCTTGTTGGTCTGCAGCGGCCCGACCAGATGTAGCTCCAGCCCCGGATCGGCGGCGCGGCGGTCGGCCCAGCGGCCCTCCGCCTCCTGCACCCGATTTTCGCCGAAGATGCGCTGGCCGGCGTCGAGCACGGCCTGCACCCGCTCCTCCGGCTGCACCTTGGACACGGCCACCAGCGAGATGTCGGCCGGATCGCGCCCGGCTTTGCGGGCGGCGTCGGCGAGGCGGGTCTGAACGTCGGACAGGCTCATGCGGCGGGGCTAGCCCCCCGGCGGCCGGGGATCAAGCCCGGGCGTCGCCGCAGGCCCGCGCGACCCCCGAAAACGAAGGGGAGCGGCCGAAGCCGCTCCCCCCGTAACGTCGACCTGAGGACGCGATCAGAAGTTGATCGCGAGGTAGGTCAGGGCGTTGAAGGCATCGGTGTTGCCGGAGTCGCCGTACTCGAGGCCGGCGGCCGCGGTCACGCCCGGGGACAGGGCGTAGGTCACCCAGCCGCCGAAGCTGTCGATGTCCGAGGCAGCGCCCTGGTCGGAGAACGAGTAGCCGCCGGCAACCGTCCACGGACCCGTCTTGTACTGGGCGCCGATCGCGATGTCTTCGGAGTTGGCCGCTTCGTTGCTCTCGTAGTGCACGGCCAGCGTGAAGCCGGCGGTGCCGACCTCGGCGCCGATCGACCACACTTCGCGAGCCGAGTTGTCGTCGGCGGCGGTGTAGTCCGCGCCCACGCCCAGCGAGAAGCCGCCGAAGTCGCCGGAGTAGTTGGCGGCCAGGGAGTAGATGTCCTTCGCCGCGCCGGCGATGCCGCGGGAGGCGAAGCCGTAGCCGGTGTCGTTCGCGCCCTCGGTGGAGCCGTTCGGGTGGTACGACGCAGCGGCCGTGAAGCCCGAGATCGACGGCGTCGCGTAGCGGATGCCCAGGGCATCGCCGGCGTCGTCGGAGAACTCGGTCGGCACGACGCCGAAGCCATCGTAGTAGGCCAGGCGGGCGCCCGGGCCGTACAGGATGCCCACGTCGCCGAAGTTGTCGGCGGCGGTGTCGTTCGAACCGATCAGCACGGAACCGAAGGAACCGGACACGCGACCCCAGTTCTCATCGATCTGGTCCGACGCGGTGAAGGCTTCCAGCTCGATCCGACCGTCGAAGGTCAGGCCGTTGTCCGACGAGCCCTTCCACTTCAGGTGGATTTCGCCGTCGCGCAGGATGCCGATCTCGGTGTCGTTGTCGGTGTTGCTGTCCGACAGGCCGGCGCCCATGAACATGTAGCCGCCGACGGATCCGACGGGCTTTTCCGCGGCGATGGCGGCGCCGGCGGTGAACGCCAGAGCGGTCGTCGCGAAGAGGATCTTCTTCATGATGTCCCTCGCAGGTGGGTTGTTTCGTTCAGGCTCTTCCCCATCCATCCACCGCGGACGGTCGATGAATACGGATTCCGTTTCGCCCGTTCGGCCTCAAGGGTCAATGGCCGCGCAAGGCACCGTCAACCTGCGTTGAGGCTTTGTAGCAATTGCGCCACAAGACCTCCGTGACGCCCGACGCCTTGCAACCGGCGGCGGGGGCGATAGAGGATGCAGGTCCGGGGGCGGCCGGCACGGGGAGCGAACGATGATGCGCGCGATGTTGATGGCGGCGGCCCTGGCCGCGGCGACGGCCGGGTGCTCGGCCGATCTGGGCGGCACCCCCGCCGAGGAGAACGTGGATCGGGAGATCGTTCAGGGCTCGCGCTCGGACGAGGTCTCCACGGTCGGCGATCTGCTGGAATTCAACCGCGAAGGCGGGGCGGCGAACCAGAACCTGCCGGTCAACAAGCATCTGTGGCGCGCCTCGCTCGACACGCTCAGCTTCCTGCCGCTCGAATCGACCGACCCCTTCAGCGGCGTCATCGCCACGGACTGGTCGGCGAACGGCGGTTCCTCCGAGGAACGCTTCAAGGTCACCGTCTACATCTCCGAACCGACGCTGGAGGCGCGCTCCCTGCGCGTCGCCGTGTTCCGCGAGACCCTGGCCGACAACGGCGCCTGGCTGCCCGCTTCGGTCAGCGAAACCACGCCGCGCCGGCTGGAGGACGCCATCCTCACCCGCGCGCGCCAGCTGCGCGTGGCCGAGCTGAACGCCGAGACCGGCTGACCGTTTCGCCGAACCTCGGCCGCGCGGCCTCTGCGACCCGGCTTCCGCGACCGGCCGGTCCGCCCGCGCCGCTTGAAGCGGCGGCGGCGCGGTCCTAAGACCCGACGACACGCAGCGGATCGGCGTTCAGCCGCAGAGCAGGCCGGGGACGGGGATGGAGCGTTACGACCATAAGGCGGCGGAGCCGAAATGGCGGGCCGCCTGGACCAAAGCGGGCCTCTTCGCCGCGCAGGCGCAGGCCGACCGGCCCAAATACTACGTGCTCGAAATGTTCCCCTATCCCTCGGGGCGCATCCATATCGGCCATGTGCGCAACTACGTGATGGGCGACGTGGTCGCGCGCTACAAGATGGCGCGCGGCTTCAACGTGCTGCACCCCATGGGCTGGGACGCGTTCGGCCTGCCGGCGGAAAACGCGGCGATCGAACGCGGCATCCATCCGCGCGAATGGACCTACGACAACATCGCCGTGATGAAGGAACAGCTGGCGCCCATGGGCCTCAGCCTCGACTGGTCCCGCGAATTCGCCACCTGCGACCCCGATTACGTGGGCCAGCAGCAGGCCATGTTCCTGGATTTCATGGACAAGGGCCTCGCCTATCGCCGCTCCGCGGTGGTGAACTGGGACCCGGTCGACATGACCGTGCTCGCCAACGAGCAGGTGATCGACGGCAAGGGCTGGCGCTCCGGCGCGCCGGTGGAGCGGCGCGAGCTGGAGCAATGGTTCTTCCGCATCACCGCCTATGCCGAGGATCTGCTGGACAGCATCGACGGGCTCGACGCCTGGCCCGACAAGGTGCGCCTGATGCAGCGCAACTGGATCGGCAAGAGCCGCGGCATCGAGATCCCCTTCCCCTTGACCGCGCCCGCCGCGGGGCTGGACGCTCTGATCTGCTACTCGACCCGGCCCGATACGCTGAACGGGGCCTCGTTCCTGGCCATCGCCCCCGATCATCCGCTGTCCAGGACGCTGGAGGCCGACGATCCCGCCCTCGCCGCCTTCAATGCCGAATGCCGCAGGATGGACACCACCGAAGAGGCGTTTGAAACGGCCGAGAAGAAGGGCTTCGACACCGGCCTGACCGTCCGCCATCCGATCCATCCGGAGCGGAAGCTGCCCGTCTGGGTCGGCAACTTCGTGCTGATGGACTACGGCTCCGGCGCCGTCTTCGGCTGCCCCGCCCATGACCAGCGCGACCTCGACTTCGCCCGCAAGTACGGTCTTCCGGCGGACAACGCCTTCTTCCTGCCCGGCGACGCGACGCCCGTGGCGGACGAGGCGCTGGTCCCGCCCAAGACCGACCCGGTGGTCTACATCGACCATTTCGCCGGCCTGGCCGAGGCCACCTCGCAGGAGGGCATCGACGCCACCATCGACTGGATGGAGGCCCGGGGCCTCGGCGAGGGTCAGACGAAGTACCGTCTGCGCGACTGGGGCGTCAGCCGCCAGCGCTTCTGGGGCTGCCCGATTCCCGTGGTGCATTGCGAGACCTGCGGCACCGTGCCGGAGAAAAAGGAAAACCTGCCCATCGTGCTGCCGGAGGACATCGACACCTCCCAGCCGGGCAATCCGCTGGATCGTCATCCCACATGGCGAAACTGCGCCTGCCCGGTCTGCGGCGGTCCGGCGCTGCGCGAGACCGACACGATGGACACCTTCGTGGACAGCTCCTGGTACTTCGCCCGCTTCACCGCGCCCAAGGCCGAAACGCCCACCGATGCCGCCGCCGCCGGGTACTGGATGAACGTCGACCAGTACATCGGCGGGGTCGAGCATGCGATCCTCCACCTGCTCTATTCCCGCTTCTTCGCCCGGGCGATGGCCGAATGCGGGCACCTGACCGCCGCCAACCACGAACCGTTCCAGGCGCTCTTCACCCAGGGCATGGTCTGCCACGAGACCTACCGGCATCCCGACGGCCGCTGGCTGGCGCCCGAGGATGTTTCGCGTACGGCGGACGGGGCCACGGCGCGGGCGGACGGCGCGGCGGTGGAGGTCGGACCCTCCATCAAGATGTCCAAGTCGAAGAAGAACGTGGTGGCGCCCGAGGACATCGTGGAACGCTACGGCGCCGACACGGCCCGCTGGTTCATCATGAGCGATTCCCCGCCGGAGCGGGACGTGGAATGGACCGCGGCAGGCGCCGAAGCCGCCTATCGCTTCCTGCAGCGCGTCTGGCGCCTGTTTTCCGAGGGCCTCGCGCTGCCCGCGTTCGCAACTCCCGCTCCCGCCGCCATGGGCGAACCGGCCGAGGCGCTGCGCCGGGCCGCTCACCGGGCGATCCGCGACGTGACCGCCGACATCGAGAGCTTCGCCTTCAACAAGGCCATCGCGCGCCTCTACGAACTCGCCGGCGCCGTGGCCAAGCTGGACGCAGAGGCCCCCGACGCCGCCTTCGCCCGCCGCGAAGCGCTGGAGATCATGGCTCGCCTCGCCAGCCCCTTCGCCCCGCATTTCGCCGAAGAGCTGTGGAGCGCGCTCGGCGGCGAAGGCCTGCTGACCGGCGCGGCCTGGCCCGTGGCGGACGAAACGCTGCTGGCCGAGGCGATGATCGTCTTGCCCGTGCAGGTCAACGGCAAGCGCAGGGCGGAAATCCGAGTGGCCCCCGACGCCGACGCCGCCTCGGTCGAGGCGCTGGCGCTGGCGGACGAGGGCGTGCGCAAACATCTGGGCGACGGCGCGCCGCGGAAGGTCATCGTCGTGCCCGGCCGGATCGTGAATGTCGTGGTCTGATCGACGCGGCGTCCTGCGCCTCGCCACCGCCGCGCTGGCCGCCGGCGCGCTGAACGGCTGCGGCTTCCGACCCGCCCTCGGCCCCGACGGCGAACGCCGGGCGCTGTTCGGCCAAACGTCGCTCTCCGTCCCTCGCGGCCGCCTCGGCGCCGCGCTTCGCGACGTGCTGGAGGCGCGGTTGGGCCGCGCCGCCCCGGGGGCGCCCTGGCGGCTTGAGGCGGATCTGCGGCTCGAAGAACAGGGCCTCGCCATCACGCCCGACAGCTCCATCACGCGATTCGTGGTGCGCGGACGCAGCGTCTGGACGCTGGACGGTCCCGAAGGGTTCGGCCGGCGCGGCGGCGAGGCGCGCGCCCTTTCCGCCTACTCCGCCACCGACAGTCTCTTCGCCACCCGGGAGGCGCGCCGCGCCGCCGAGGAGCGCGTGGCGCAGGAGCTGGGCGAACGCCTCGCCGACGCCGCCTCGGCAGCCCTGGCGGAGGCGACGTGAAGGCCGCCGGCGCCCGCGCCCGCGCGATGCTGGAGGCGCCGCCGGCCGGCCTCTGCGGATTTCTCCTCTACGGCTCCGACGCGGCGGAGGTGGACGCTGCCCGCGCCGCGCTATGCGCGGCACTGGTCGCTTCGGGCGGCGAAGGATCGGAGGTTTCCGCATGGGACGGGGCGGCCGCCCGACGCGACCCCGCCGGCCTGCACGCGGCCCTGCGCGCCGCCGGCCTCTTCGGCGGGCGGCCCGTGATCTCGCTGACCGCCGCCGGCGACGGCGTCGGGGAGGCGTTGCGCGGGGCTCTCGATGGGCTGGCTGAGGCCGGCGCGCTCGTGGCCACGGCGGGGCAGCTGCCGGCGCGCTCCAAGCTGCGGAAACTCTTCGAAGACTCGCCCGCGCTGCTGGCCGCCTCGGTGGAGGCGACGCCGCTGACCGGCGAGGAGATCGCTGCAAGGCTGACCTCCCGCGGGGCTCCGTCCCTCTCGGCCGACGCCCTGGCCGCGCTGTCCGATGCGGCGCTGGGCCTGGAGCCCGCGGAACTGCGCAACGCATTGGAATTGTTGGCGCTTTACATGCTCGGCCAGGCCGGACCCATCGAACCTGTGGATGTGGCGGCCTGCCTGCCCGGCGCCCTGCACGGAGAGCTGGACCGTGCGTTGGAGGCCGTCGCCGCCCGCCGCCCCGGCGAGGCGGCCGAGGCCATGGCGCGCGCCGCGGAAAAGGGCGCTTCGCCCGTGGCAGCCGCGATGATGCTCGGGCGCCATCTGCGCCAAATCCACGCCTTGGCGACGGCGCAGGACGGACCCGTGGCGGCCGCGGGCCGGCTGCGCCCGCCGGTCTGGGGGCCGCGCCGCGACGCCCTGGTGGACGCGGCCCGCCACTGGCCGCCGGCCCTGGCCGAACGCGCCCTGTCCTTGGTGCTGGAGGCGGAGCTTTCCTTGCGCTCGACCGGCGGCGCACCGGATTTCGCGGCGGTCCAGCGGCTTGCGGTCCGCACGGCGGGGCTGCGTTAGGCCGTCGGGCGCCTCATCGGGTGAGAAGGCGGCAGAGACCGTCCAGGTCTTCGAGCGTTCGGTAGCGAATACGCAGCTCTCCAGGACCGCCCTCGCCCTTGTGATCGACGACGACCTTCAGCCCCAGCGCCGCGGCGAGATCGGCCTCCAGCGCCAGTGTGTCCGGGTCCTTCTCCAGCTTCGGCCGCGGCCGACGGTCCGCCTTGTCGCGCGCCTCCCGCGCCAGCTTCTCGGCATCGCGAACGCTGAGATTCTTGAGCGCGACTTCCTGCGCCAACGCCACGGGGTCGGGCGCCCCGGCGACGGCCCGCGCATGGCCGGCCGTCAGCGCACCGGTCTCCAGCATCTCCTGCAGCTTGGCGGGCAGGGACAGAAGGCGGAGCATGTTGGCCACATGCGGCCGGCTCTTGCCGACTAGCCGCGCCACGCCGTCCTGGGTGTGGCCGAACCGGTCGATGAGGCTCTGATAGCCCCGCGCCTCTTCCATCGGCGTAAGGTCGGCGCGCTGGACGTTCTCGACGATCGCGACCTCGAGCACGTCGGCATCCGAGAGATCCCGAATGACCGCCGGCACCTCATGCAGCTGGACCCGTTGCGCCGCACGCCAGCGTCGCTCGCCGGCGACGATCTGATAGCCGTCGCCCGAGGGATCGGGACGCAGGATCAAGGGCTGCAGCACGCCGCGCTGCTCCACCGATGCCGCCAGCTCCTGCAGCGCCGCTTCATCGAAATGCCGACGCGGCTGCGCGGGATTGGCCCGGATCAGATCGACAGGCACCGTCTGCGACGCCGGACGCCCGGCCGCCTCGGCCTCCGCCGCCTCGCCGAGGAGCGCCGACAGGCCGCGCCCAAGGGCTTTCGAAGGGGGTTTTCTTGCCATTTTATCTTTTTTTCAGTGACTTACGCAGCGGCGACGCCGGCATCCGCGCGTTCCATGAACTCGCGGGCCAAGGCGCGATACGCCATGGCGCCGGTCGAGCCGGATTGGTAGGCGATGACGGGGAGCGCATGGGAGGGCGCCTCCGACAGGCGCACGTTGCGAGGGATGACGGTGCGATAGACCTCGCGGCCGAGCGCCTCACGCACATCTTGCGCCACCAGATCCGAGAGGTTGTTGCGCCGATCGTACATAGTCAGAACCACGCCTTCGACCCGCAGGCGCGGATTCAGAACGCGACGGATCTCCTTGACCGTGCCCAGCAGTTGGGTGAGGCCCTCCATGGCGAAGAACTCGCATTGCAGGGGAACCAACACGGACTCCGCCGCGGCCATCGCGTTGATGGTCAGCAGGTTCAGGGACGGCGGGCAATCGATGAAAACGACGTCCCAATCACCTCGGTCCTGCGTGAAGGCGGCGGCGATCCGTCTCGCCCGCTGGGGATCATCGACGAGATCGACATCGGCGGAGGCAAGATCCTGCGTCGCCGGGATCACGGAGAGTCTTGGCGTCGTCGTAGGCTGCGCCAGCTCCGACGGTGTCGCGTCGCCGGAGAGCAGATCCCAGGCGTGCTTCTGACGCGCCTCGGTCGGGATGCCGAGCCCGGTGGAAGCGTTGCCCTGAGGGTCGAGGTCCAGGATCAGAACCGACCGCCCAAGCTCGGCCAGCGCCGCCCCCAAATTGATGCTCGTCGTCGTCTTTCCCACGCCGCCCTTCTGGTTGGCGACGGCGATGATCCGCGGAGCCTCAGGGGCGGGGGCCGGTTCGGCTCCGGACATTGCGGATCTCCAGGATGACGCTTTCGGGGTCGGTCGCGCTCGGATGCGCGACGACATCCATATGCCAATGCCGGCGCGCTGCGGTCAATTCGTCTTGGGCTTTTCGACCCTTCGGAAAGAGGAAAATCGCCGG
>JBCBYE010000076.1:0-10585 GCA_039816075.1 Pseudomonadota bacterium
CGCCGGATCTCGCCCTCGATCAGGCCGCCGACGGAGCGGTCGTGCGCCTTGCCGGGCGCTACGTGACCGCCGCCCTCGGCGCGGCCGAAAAGCACGCCGCACGCATCGCGCCGGGACGCGGGCCCGTGACGCTCGACTTCAGCGGCATCGAGGCCATGGATACCGGCGGCGCCTACTTGCTGCACCAGCTGAAGGCCCGGCTGGAGGGGGAGGGCGCGCGCGTCTCCATCGCCGGGGCCAGCCCCGAACAGGCCGCGCTGATGGAGACGGTGGCCCGCGGCATTCCCGCCGAACATGGCGAGGAGGCGGCGCCGACCGGGTTTGTGCCCTGGCTCGCCGGGATCGGTCGAACGACCGCCGGCGCCGGGCAGGGTTTCGTCAGCCTGCTGGACTTCCTCGGGCTGACGCTGTCGCGCCTTGCCGGCACGCTGATCCGGCCCTGGCGGCTGCGCGGCGCCAGCCTGGTCCATCACTGCCAGGAGGCGGGGCTGAACGCGGCGCCCATCGTGGCGCTGATGGGCTTTTTGATCGGGGTGGTGCTGGCCTTTCAGGGGTCCGCCCAGCTGCGCCAGTTCGGGGCGGAGGTCTTCGTCGTGGACCTCATCGCCATCTCGATCCTGCGGGAGCTGGGGATCATGCTGACGGCGATCATCGTTGCCGGCCGCTCCGGCTCGGCCTTCACGGCCTCCATCGGCTCCATGAAGGTGCGCGAGGAGATCGACGCCATGCGCACCCTCGGCCTCGACCCGATCGAGGTGCTGGTGCTGCCGCGGGTTCTGGCGCTGCTGTTCATGCTGCCGATCCTCGGCTTCATCGCCAACATCGCGGGCCTTTTCGGCGGCGCGCTGATGAGCTGGGCGGAGCTGGGCGTCTCCCCCGGCATGTTCCTGACGCGGCTGCAGCAGAACACCGACGTCTGGCACCTGGCCGTGGGCATGATCAAGGCGCCGTTCTTCGCCGTCACCATCGCCGTGGTGGCGTGCTGGCAGGCCATGCAGGTGGGCGGCAGTTCGGAAAGCGTGGGCCAGCGCACCACCGCCTCGGTCGTGCAGGCGATCTTTCTGGTGATCGTGCTCGACGCGATGTTCTCGATCTTTTTCGCGGAGGTCGGGGTGTGATGGACGGATCGGCCGCCGGCGCGCCCCGGGCGGGCGCCGACACGCGCCGCGAGGCGGTGATCGAGGTGCGGGGCCTCAAGAACCAGTTCGGCCCGCAGGTCGTGCACGAGAACCTCGATCTGGATGTCTGGAAGGGCGAGGTGCTGGGCATCGTGGGCGGCTCGGGCACCGGCAAGTCGGTGCTGCTGCGCACCATCGTCGGCCTCAACCGGCCCGCCGCGGGCACGATCCGCGTGCTGGGCACGGACGTGGTCAACGGGCGGGAGGCGGACCGGCGCGAGGTGGAGCGGCAGTGGGGCGTCGCGTTCCAGGACGGCGCGCTGTTTTCCTCGCTGACGGTTCTGCAGAACGTCATGGCCCCGATGCGCGAGCATCTGAAGATGTCCCCCGGCCTGATGAAGGCGCTGGGGGAGTTGAAGATCAGCCTGGTGGGCCTGCCGCCGCTGGCCTGCGGCAAGCTGCCGTCGGAGCTGTCGGGCGGCATGCGCAAGCGCGCCGCGCTGGCGCGGGCCCTGGCGCTCGACCCGCAGATCGTGTTCCTCGACGAGCCGACCGCGGGGCTCGACCCCATCGGGGCCGCCGCCTACGACGCGCTGATCCGGGAGCTGCAGAGCAGCCTGGGCCTGACCGTCTTCATGGTCACGCACGACCTCGACAGCCTCTATGCCATCTGCGACCGCATCGCGGTCCTGTCGCAGAAGAAGGTGCTGGTCGAAGGGCCGATCGAGATGATGACCTCGGTCGACGATCCTTGGGTGCAGGAATACTTCACCGGTCCCCGGGCGCGCGCCGCCCAGGCCGGCGATTGAGGGGGAGGGCGGCGTCATGGAAACGCGGGCCAATTACGTGCTGATCGGGGCGTTCACGCTGGCCGGCCTGCTGGGGGCCATGGGCCTGCTGTTGTGGCTCGCCAAGGTGCAGGTGGACCGGCAATACGCCTATTACGACGTGCTGTTCGAGGATGTCAGCGGCCTGGGGGAGGCGGGCGACGTCCGCTACAACGGCCTGCCGGTCGGGCAGGTCGTCGCGCTCGCCCTGGACCCCGAGGATCCGTCGAAGGTGCGCGTGACGCTGGAGGTGGCGGCGGAGACGCCGGTGAAGGCCGACACGACCGCCACGCTGCAGCTGCAGGGGGTGACCGGCGTCAGCTTCGTCGCGCTGTCCGGCGGTTCGCCGCAGGCGGAGGCGATGCCCCAGGGCGGCGTCATCACGACGGAGCGCAGCGCGATCCAGTCGATCTTCGAGGGCGCGCCGGAGCTGCTTGAAAAGGCCATCGCGCTGCTGGAGGACGTCAACCGGGTTGTGGATTCCCAGAACCAGCAGGCGGTGGACGAGGTGCTGGCCAACCTCGCCTCCGCCTCCGGCCGGCTGGACCGGACGCTGGAGGATTTCGAGGGGCTGTCGGGCGACCTGTCGCTGGCGGCGCGGGCGGTGGCGGGCTTCGCCGGGCGGCTGGACGAGCTGTCGGGCGCCGCCGAGACCACGCTGGAGACGGCGACGGAGGCGCTGGGCGCGGCCACGACGACGGTGCGCCGCGCCGAGGGCACGGTGGAGGCGGCGGAGACCGCGTTCCTCACCGCCGACGAGCTGATGAAGGGCGACATCGCCGCCCTGCTGGAGCAGGGCACCAGCACCGCCGCGCAGCTGGAGCAGACGGCCCAGGCGCTGGAGGGGCCGGCGCGCCAGACGCTGGAGGCGGCCCGGCTGCTGGCCGCCACCACGCTGCCCCTGGCCGTGGCGGAGATCCAGCAGGTCGCCGCCAATCTCGACGATCGGATCGGCGTGGTGGGCGACGAGATGGTCTCGACCCTCGCGACCTATCGCGAGCTGGGCGAGGCCGCGACGGCGCGGGCCGAGCAGGCGGAGACCGCCCTGGCCGCGTTCGAGACCGCGACGGTCACGGCCGAGCAGACCCTGGCCAACGTGCGCGACACGGCCGCCGCCGCCACCGCCTTCATCGAGACCGACGCCACGGCGCTGGCCGCCGACGCGCGGGGCGCGCTGACCGGCGTGCAGGCCCTGACCGAAGAGCGGCTGCCGCCGCTGATCGACCAGGCGACGACGACGCTGGCCACCGTGGATCGGGAAGCGGCGAAGCTGTCCACCGACGCGTCCGGCCTGATCGAGACGGCGAACGCGCGGCTGACCGAGGCGCAGAGCACGCTGACCCGCGTGGACGGCGCCCTCGACGGGGCGACGCAGACGCTCGCCTCGGTGCGCACGACCTCCGACAGCGTCAACGCGCTGGTGCAGGGCGACGGCGCCGCGTTGGTGGCCGAAGCGCGCGCCACGGTCGAAACCGTCGGCCGCGTGGTCGAGGAGGACGTGCCGGCCCTGGCCGCGGAGCTGCGCGGCGCGGCCGAGGGCGCGCGCGCCTTCATCGAGACCGACGCCACGGCCCTGGCGGCGGAGGCGCAGGGCGCCCTCGCCTCCGTCCGCGGTTTGACCGACGAGCGGCTGCCGCCGCTGATCGACCAGGCGACGACGACGCTGGCCACGCTCGACCGCGAGGCGGCGGCGCTTTCCGGCGACGCGGCGCAGCTGATGGAGGCGGCGACCGCGCGGCTGGGCGAGGCGCAGGCCACCATCGCCCGGCTCGACGGCGCGCTGGACGGGGCGACGGAGACGATGGCCTCCGTCCGCGCCGCCGCCGACAACGCCAACGCGATCATCGAGGGCGACGGCGCCGCCCTGGTGGCGGAGGCGCGGGCCGCCGCCGCCACCGCCCGCGGCGCCATCGACGCCATCGACGCCGCCGTGCAGGCGGAGCTGCCAGGCGTGATGGAGGCGGTGCGCGGCGCCGCCGCCTCGGCCGACAGCCTGTTCGGCCAGGCCGGGGGCGACTTCAACGCGCTCGCCGACCGGTTCGGCGGCCTGGCGGAGCGGGGCGAGGAGGCCATCGCCGCCGCCACGGCCACCTTCACCGAGGCCAACGGCACGCTCACGCGCATCAACGCGGCGATGGAAACGGCGCAGGGCACGCTCGCCGCCGCGGAGACCACGTTCTTGTCGGTCAACGAGGTGATCGACGAAGATCTCGACGCCATCGTGGTCGATGTGCGGCGCGCGGTGAACGCCTTCACCGCCACCGTCGAAGGCGCCTCGGACGACATCGACGCCATCGGCGCGCAGGTGCAGTCGGCCTCCGCCTCGGCCTCTCAGCTGATGGGCAATCTCAACGGCATCGTCGGCGACAATCGCCGCCAGATGTCGGACTTTCTGCGCGTGGGCCTGCCGCAGTTCCTGCGCTTCACCGAAGAGGCGCGCCGCCTGATCACCAACCTCGAGCGACTTGCCGACCGCGTGGAGCGGGATCCGGCGCGCTTCCTGCTCGGCACGACAAGCTCGGAGTTCAGACGATGATCCGCCCCGCCCTGGCCTTCGCGGCCGCCCTGACCGTGGCGGGCTGCGCCTCGTTCGACACGCTCAACGCCGTGGCCACGCCGTCGGAGCTGTACTCGCTGACGCCCAAGAGCACCTTCGATCCGGCGCTGCCCAAGGTGAGCGAGCAGATCGTGGTGGACGTGCCCACGGCGACGGCGGCGGTCAACACGGACCGCATCGCGGTGCAGCCGAGCCCGCTGCGCGTGCAGTATTTTCCCGTGGCGCGCTGGGTGGACCGCGCGCCGCTGTTCATCCAGACGCTGCTGATCGAAAGCTTCGAGAACTCCGAAAAGGTGGGGGCGGTGGGGCGGTCCACCGTGGGTCTGCGCGCCGACTACCTGATCGTCACCGACATTCGCGAGTTCCAGGCGGAGCTGCCGTGGAAGGAGTCGGACAAGGCCGATGGCGAGCAGCTGCGCGCGCATGTGCGCCTGAACGTCAAGATCGTGGACGCCTTCGCCGACCGCATCGTCGCCTCGCGCTCCTTCACCAAGCGCAAGCGCGCGGCGACGGAGGAGATGGACGACGTGGCCGATGCGTTCGACCAGGCGCTCGGCTCGGCCATGCGCGATGCCGTGGAATGGACGATCCAGGAGATCGCGGCCCGCCCCGCGCCCCGCCGCGCGCGGTTCTGAGCGCGGGCGCCCCGGCAGAGGGCGCGCCTATTCCGCCGCGGCGGACGACGGGCGCGCCTTGGCGGCCATGCGCCGGATGAAATCGGCGCAGGCTTCCGGCTCCGTCATCGGGATCATGTGGCCCTTGCCCGCCAGCGCCTCGTAATCGAGGCCGAAGGCGGCCATGGGCTCGCCATGCACCTTGGGGTCGAGCACGTGATCCTCGGCGCCGTAGAGGACGCCGCCGGGCGTCTTGAGCTCCTCGGGATAGCGCGCGACCTGCGGAACGATGGCGGCGGGCACGGCCGTCATGTCGGCCGAGGCGGTGATGAAGCCCTTGGGCCGCAGGCCCAGCGCGCCGCCGCCGTGGCTGAGGAAATCCTCGGGCCACGGCTCGGGCGCGAAGACGGCCGTCAGCGTCGCGGGCGCGGTGCGCAGGGCCATGGGCGCGGCGATGGTGTGGCCGAGAAGCCGGCGCAGGCCCGGCGAGGTCACGGCCAACCCCTTGAACATCGGCGGAATGTCGCCCGCATCATGGGTCAGCGGGCACAACAGCGCGAGCGCGCCGGTCTTGTCGGGCCGGTCCAGCGCCATGGCGAGCGCGATGGCGCCGCCGAGGGAGTGGCCGACGACGACGGGGGACTCGACGCCCAGATCGACGAGCAGATCGCCGATCATGCGGGCCTGCTGCGGGATGGCGGCGCGCGCGTCGCTGTCCCGGTCGGACCAGCCGCAGCCGGGCCGATCCACCGCGATCACGCGGAACGCGTCCGTCAGCAGCGGCGCCAGCCTGTAGGTGAAGTGCTGTAGCTGGCCGCCGAGCCCATGGATCAGCACGATGGCCTGAGCGTCCCGCGGGCCCTCGTCGATGTAGTGCAGGCTGCCGCCCTGCACGGGGCGGATCCGGCCCGCCTGCGGCACGGCGGCCTCGCCCTTGGCGGCGAGGCTGCGGGTCGACAGCGCGGCCGCCCCGAGGGCGACGGCGATCAGCAGCAGGATCGTCAGCACGAGAGTCATGGCTCAGGCCTCTTGAGGAATGCGGTCTTGGGAGGGGGCGGGCGGGATGTCCTGATACTGCTCCAGGCCGGAGGCGGCCATGCGCGTCTGATACTCCGCCACGGTGCCGGGCCAGAGGGTCGTCAGCTTGCCGTCGGCGTCCTGGTACCAGGACGAACAGCCGCCGTCCTGCCAGACCATGCCTTCCAGCCGCCGCTCCATCTCCGCCTCGAAGGCGGCCTGGGCCGCGGGCTTGGGCGCGACGGCCTCTCGGCCCTCGGCGCGCATGGCGGCGAGGAGGCGGCCCACATGCTCCGCCTGCGCCTCGATCATCAGGACGACGGAGTTGTGGCCGAGGCCGGTATGCGGCCCCAGCAGAATGAAAAGGTTGGGAAAGCCGTCGAGGGCGGTGCCCAGATGCGCCTCCAGCCCGTTCTTCCACGCCTCGGCGATGGGGCGGCCGTCGACGCCGCGGAAATCCATGCGCGCGAGGCTGTCGGCGACGTGAAACCCGGTGCCCCAGACGACCACGTCCGCCTCGACGCGGGTTCCGTCTCGGGCGATCAGGGTGCGCCCCTCGAACCGTTCGAGACCGGAGGTCACCAGATCGACGTTGTCTCGCGCCAGCGCCGGGTACCAGTCGTTGGAGCTGAGCACGCGCTTGCAGCCGATGCGGTAGTCGGGCGTCAGGCGCGCCTGGTCCGCCGGGTCGGGGAAGGATTTTTCCAGCGCGCGCCGCCAGAACTTCATGCCGATGCGCACGGCGCGCGCCTCGCCGCGAAACGTGGCGTGGCGCATTTCGAAGAACTTGAAGATCAGTCGACGGCGGAGGCGCGGCAGGATCGGGAAGCGGCGGTAGAGCGCGCGGACCCAGGGGCGGATCGGTCCGTCGGGGCGGGGCAGGACATAGGGCGCCGTGCGCTGGAAGACGGTCAGCCGGGCCGCCGTCTGCGCCACCGCCGGCACGAACTGCACCGCCGAGGCGCCGGAGCCGATGACGGCCACGCGCCGGCCCGCCAGGTCGACCGAATGATCCCAGCGTGCCGAGTGCATCATCGTGCCGGGGAAGCTCTCGACCCCGGGGATGTCCGGCGTCTTGGGAATGTGCAGCGCGCCGAGGCCGGAGACGAGGACCCGCGCGCTCCAGCGCTCGCCCTCCTCCGTTTCCACCTGCCAGCGGGCGCCGTCCCAGACGGCGGAGCGGAAGGTGCGGCCGAAGCGGCAAAGTTCATACAAACCCTCGCGTTGCGCGACGTTCTTCATGTAGGCCCAGATCTCGCCGCCCCCCGCATAGCAGGTGGACCAGTCGGGGTTCAGGTGGTTGGCGAAGGAGTAGAGATGCGAGGGCACGTCGCAGGCGACGCCCGGATAGGTGTTCTCGCGCCATGTGCCTCCGACATCGTCGGCCTTTTCGAGGATCGCGATGTCGTCGAAGCCGCGGCGCCGCGCCTCCATCGCCATGGCCAGGCCGGAGAAGCCGGCGCCGAGGATCAGAATGTCGGTGACGTGTTCGGCGGACATGGCATGGCCCTCAGGCGTTGAAGAAGCGTTGCAGAACAGACCAGTAGCCCGAGGGGCTGAGACGTTGGACCATGTCGATCAGCCGCGCGTCGCCGCCCACCAGCACGCGCTTGGCGCGCCGCTCCAGGCCTTTGGCGATGATCTCTCCGGCTTGATCCGGGGGCATCTTGAGCAGCTTTTCCACGCGGGCGAGCGCGGCCGCCGCCTCCTCCGGATCGACGTCGTTGCGCGAGGCGGGGAGGCGCGCGTTGCGGGCGATCCGGGTGCTGACGCCGCCGGGATGCACGACCGTGACGCCGCAGGGGCCGCCGGCGAGCTCATGCCGCAGCGCCTCGGAAAACCCGCGCAGGCCGAACTTGGCGGCGGAATAGGCGGTCTGCCCGGCGGGCGCGATGATGCCGTAGATGCTGGAGATGTTGACCACATGCGCCGCGGGGCGGGTCCGCAGCACCGGCAGGAAGGCGCGGGTCAGGCGGATTGGCGCATGCAGGTTGATCGCCATGAGCCAGTCGAAATCCGCCTCCGTCGCTTCGGCGAAGGTCCCGCCGAGCGCCACGCCCGCATTGTTGACCAGCACGTCGGCGGGGGCGCCATGCGCCTCGGCCACCGCGGCGGGCAGGGCGTCGACCGCGTCGGCATCCGTCACGTCGAGGACGTGCAGGCCGGCGCGCGTCGCGGCGGGGAGGGAGGCGCGCGTGGCCTCCAGCCCCTCGGCGTCGCGATCCGCCAGGGCCAGGGCGGCGCCGCGGGCGGCCAGGGCGCGGGCCAGCGCCGCGCCGATGCCCGAGCCGGCGCCGGTGATCACGCAGAGCGCGCCGCGGATGGGAAAGGCGGGCATGGCGGTCCTCCGTCGCGACGCATGGGGCCGCAGGACCGGGCGCGGGTCAACCGCGAACGTGGGGGAAGGCCGCGCGCTTGATCCGGCGCGCGGCTGCGGTCAGGGTGAGCGCAAAGTCTGCAGGGAGGGACGCATGATGACCGGACGGCTTGAGGGCAAACGCGCCGTCGTCACCGGCGCGGCGCAGGGCTTCGGCCTTGGAATCGCGCAACGTTTCGCGGCCGAGGGCGCCAGGGTGGCGATGCTCGACATCCAGGACGGGGCGGTGAAGGCGGCGGCGGAGAGCATCGACGGGGCCGTGGGCGTGCATTGCGACGTGGCCGACGGCGGGTCCGTCCGCTCCGCCTGCGCGCGGGCCGAGGCGGAGATGGGCGGCATCGACATCTGCGTGAACAATGCCGGCTGGTCGCACCGCAACAAGCCCGTGCTGGAGGTGACGGAGGCGGAGTTCGACCGCGTCTTCGACGTGAACGTCAAGTCGATCTTCCACTTCACCAACGAACTGGTGCCGCGCTGGCGCGCCCAGGGCGGCGGGGTGATGTTGAACGTGGGCTCCACCGCCGGCATCCGGCCGCGCCCGGGGCTGAGCTGGTACAACGCCACCAAGGGCGGCGTGAACCTGCTGAGCCGGTCCCTGGCGGTGGAGCTGGCGGGCGACGGCATCCGCGTCAACTGCCTGGCGCCGGTGGCGGGGGACACGCCGCTGCTGGCGACCTTCATGGGCGAGGACACGCCCGAAAAGCGCGCCGCCTTCATCGCCACGGTGCCCATGGGGCGCCTGTCGACGTCCGAGGACGTGGCGGCGGCCTCGGTGTTCCTGTGCTCCGACGAGGCGAATTTCTTCACCGGCGTGGTGCTGGAGGTGGATGGCGGCCGCACGATCTGAGGCGCCGGCGCAGATCGGGACGCGGCGCGGTGGGCGATGCTGGCGCCCGCCGCGCGCGGCCGCTAGCCTGCCGCAAAGCCCGCAGGGAGGGATGCGACGATGAAAGCCTGGCAGCTGGTCGAATACTCGAAGCCGTTCGAGGAGGTGGAGCTTCCGGACCCTGTCCCGACGGGCACGCAGGTGCTGCTGCGCGTGCGCCGCTGCGGCGTGTGCCATTCGGACGTGCATATCGGCCACGGCTATTTCGACATGGGCGAGGGCACGAAGTTCCAGCTGAAGGATCGCGGCATGAAGCTGCCGCTGACGCTGGGCCACGAGGTGCTGGGCGAGGCGGTCGCCGCCGGGCCGGACGCGCCGAACCCGCCGATCGGCAGGACCATGCTGGTGAACCCCTGGATCGGCTGCGGCGACTGCGACGCCTGCAACGAGGAGCGGGACAACGACTGCATCAAGATGCGCGCGCTCGGCGTGGTGCGCGACGGCGGCTATGCCACGCATATCATGGTGGATCACCCGCGGTTCCTGGTGGATGTGGAGGGCCTCGATCCGTCCGAGGCGACGCCCTATTCCTGCTCCGGCGTGACGGTCTATTCGGGGTTGAAGAAGGCGCTGCCGATCCGCGACGGCGAGTGGCTGGCGGTCCTGGGCGCCGGGGGTCTGGGCCTGGCGGCGGTGAACATCGCCAAGGCCATGGGCGCGGCGAACGTGGTGGCGGTGGACCTGGACGACGCCAAGCTGGAGACGGCCAGGGAGATGGGCGCGGACGCGGTTCTGAACCTCGGGTCGGTCGAGAACGGCGCGGCGGCGTTGACGGAGATCGCGGGCGGGGAGCTGACGGCGGTGCTGGACACCGTGGGGGCGGAGCCGACCTCGCAGCTGGGGATCCACGCGCTCAAGAAGACCGGGCGCTACGTGATCGTGGGGCTGCATGGCGGCGGGCTGAAGATGCCGCTGCCGATGCTGCCGCAGAAGGCGATGACGCTGCGCGGATCGTATGTGGGCTCGACCCGCGATCTGGAGGAGCTGATCGCGCTGGCCAAGGCCGGCAAGGTGCGCGCCGTGCCCATCGAGGAGCGCCCGATGGAGGCGGCGTCGGAGACGCTGGCGCAGCTGGAGCGCGGCGAGATCGTCGGCCGCGTGGTGCTGACCACGGAGTGAGGCGCGGCGGCGGGGGCGCCCGGCCGAGCCCTCGTCCGCTCTGACGAGCGAACGTCGGCCCCGCCCGAAC
>JBCBYE010000612.1:0-2913 GCA_039816075.1 Pseudomonadota bacterium
CGGTTCAGGAGGATGTGGTCGAGGAGGACGCAGGCCATCATCGCCTGAACCGCGCCCAGACCGGCGCCGCCCCCGGCGAGACCCTGGGCCCCCTCGGCTGACCAGGACCGACCCCGCTCCACCGCCCCGCCCCGCCCTGTCGAGACTCGCCCCAAGGGCGGTCGAGGCGCCCGGACCGTCGCGCGGAACGCGCGCCCTCGGCCCGACCGACGGCAAGCGGCTCCGCCGCGACGGCGACGTGTGGGCGGCGGCCCAGGACAGGCGCCGACGCCCCCACCGCGCGCGAACGCCGCCGAACCGCCCCCTCGCCGAACCGCCCCCTCGCCGAATCCACGTCGCCCGCCCGCCGGCCTTGCGCCGCCGTCCGCCCCGCGCCACCCTCCTTCCATGCCGCTCGCCGATGATCTGGTCTACGATGTCCACGACAGCCCCATCGGCCCGCTCCTGCTGGCCGGCGACGGGACGGCGCTGCACCATCTGGGCTTCCCCTCCGGCTCCCGCGCCTCGTCCGAGCCCAAACCCGGCTGGCGCCGCGCGCCCCAGGCCTTCGCCGAGGTCCGCGCCCAGCTCGACGCCTACTTCGCCGGCGACCTGCGCGCCTTCGACCTGCCGCTCGCGCCGCCCGGCACCCCGTTCCAGCGCGCCGTCTGGGCGCGGTTGGCCGAGATCCCCTACGGCCGCACCCGCAGCTACGGCGACATCGCCCGCGCCCTCGACGCGCCCGGCGCCTCGCGCGCCGTCGGCGCCGCCAACGGAGCCAACCCCATCCCCGTGATCCTGCCCTGCCACCGCGTCGTCGGCGCCGACGGCACGTTGACCGGCTTCGGCGGCGGCCTCGACCTCAAGCGGCGGCTGCTCGCCCTCGAAGGCGCCGCCATCGTCGACCCGCCGGCGCAGCCGCGGCTGATCTGACCCCTCCCGCAAAGGACGCTCCATGCAAGCGCTGATCTTCGACGTCTTCGGCACGGTGGTCGACTGGCGCGCGGGCGTGACGCGCGCCGCCGCGGCCGCCTTCGCCGCCAAGGGCGTGCGGGCCGACCCCGCCGCCTTCGCCGATGCCTGGCGCGGCGAGTATCAGCCGGCCATGGAGCGCATCCGCTCCGGCGGCCGCGGCTACGTGCCCCTCGACGATCTGCACCTCGAAAACCTCGATGCGACGCTCGACCGCTTCGGCCTCTCGGACCGGTTCGACGCCGAGGACCGCGCCGATCTGAACCGCGCGTGGGAAAGGCTGCCCCCCTGGCCCGACAGCGTGGCCGGGCTGACGCGGCTGAAGACGCGCTTCATGCTCGCGCCCTGCTCGAACGGCAGCATCGCGCTGATGACCCGGCTGGCGAAGTTCGGCGGCCTGCCCTGGGACGCGATCCTCGGCGCGGACGTCGCCGAGGACTACAAGCCCAAGGCGCAGGTCTATCTCGCCTGCGCCCGCGCCCTGCGGCTGGACCCGCAGGACGTCATGATGGTCGCCTGCCACAACGACGATCTGGCCGCCGCCCGCGCCGCCGGCCTGCCCTGCGCCTACTTCCCGCGCCCGGCGGAGCATGGCGTCCACGACCGGATCCCGCCCGCGCAGGCGTGGGACGTGATCGCCGAGGATCTCGAGGATCTGGCCGACCGCATGGGAACCTGATCCGTTCCCGCCCCAACCAAAGCCCCAACCAACGCCCCAACCAACGCCCCGACCAAAGCCCCGACCAAAGCCCCGACCAACGCCCCGCGGCGGCGGCGGCGGACGACCGCCCCGTATGAGCTCAGCGCCGGGCGAAGGCGGCCGCCAGCTCCACATGCGGGGACCAGCGGAACTGGTCCACCGGCAGCACGCCCAGCAGGGCATAGCCGCCGTCGACCAGCATCCGGGCGTCGCGGGCGAAGGTCTCGGGGTTGCAGCTCACCGCCGCCACGCGCGGCACGTCGGAGGCGGCCAGCGCCTCCGCCTGGGCGCGCGCGCCGGCGCGCGGGGGGTCGAAGACCACGGCGTCGAACCCGCTCAGCTCGTCGGGGCGCAACGGGCGGCGGAACAGATCCCGCGCCTCCGTGGTCACGCGGCGCAGCCCGCCCGAGGCGCCGCGCCAGCCGGAGGTCAACGCCTCCAGATGCGCGCCGTCGCCCTCCACCGCATGCACCTCCGCCGTTTCGGCCAGGGGCAGCGCGAAGGTTCCCGCGCCGCAGAACAGGTCCGCGACGCGCCGCGCGCCCCGCGTCGCGCCGCGCACCGCGGCGACCAGCGCCGCCTCCCCCGCCTGCGTCGCCTGGGCGAAGCCCGCGGGCGGCAGCGTCATGCGCGCCCGGCCGAAGCGCAGGCGCGGCGGGCGCGCGGCGGCCAGGGGCTCCGCATTCAGGGTCAGCCGCGCCCATCCCGCCTCGGCCGCGACCTGCGCCAGCCCGGCCAGGGCGCCCCCGTCCAGACGCGGCGAGGCGCCGGACAGATCCACGTCCAGCCCGTCCTCCGTCGCCAGCGCCGCCAGCCGCAGCTCCCCCTTGCGCGAGGCGGCGAGCCCCGCCGCCGCCGCCAGGGGCGCCAGCGCCGCCGTCAGCCGCGGGTCCAGCACGCGGCAGGCCTCCGCCCCCACGATCCGCCCGGCGCGTCGGGCGTGAAATCCCAGCGCGACGCCGCCGCGCGTGCGCCGCGCCGACAGCGCCGCGCGCCGGCGCGAGGCGGGGGGC
Source organism: Pseudomonadota bacterium (assembly GCA_039816075.1). Taxonomy (GTDB): domain Bacteria; phylum Pseudomonadota; class Alphaproteobacteria; order Rhodobacterales; family Rhodobacteraceae; genus Albimonas. The sequence continues at coordinate 2,665 of JBCBYE010000612.1, forward strand.
GACACGGCCGTCTCGGCGATTTCCGCCTGCAGGCCGCGCGCCGCCAGCGCCTGGGCGATGCGGTCCCGCTTCCACCCGGCCGCAAACGCGTCGGATCCGTGCATCAGCGCGCAGCCGCCGCAGTCGCCGAAGGCGGGGCAGGGCGGCGTCGCGCGGTCGGGCGAGGGGCGCAGGATCCGCGGCGCTTCAAGCCGGCCGTCGTGCAGGCGTCCGGCCACGCGCTCGCCCGGCAGGGCGAAGGGGGCGAAG
>JBCBYE010000152.1:0-8315 GCA_039816075.1 Pseudomonadota bacterium
GTCGAAGCGCAGGACGCCCGCGGTGCCGCCGAAGGCCAGGGGTCGCTCCAGCATCTCGCCCCCGCCCAGCACCAGCTTGGGCGCGCCGAAGGCCTGCGAGAGGCGCGCGAAGGTCACCCGCCCCGGCTTGAGCGCGAACTCGTACAGAAGCGGCATGCGCCGGTTGGAGTGGATCGCCGCGCGGGGCGGCGCCTGGGTCGAGGCCATGGACACCGGCGCCTGACCGCAATGCCAGACGACGCCCGTGTCGTCCTCCACGTCCATGTCCACCACGTCCGCCAGGAACACCGGCGCCTCGGCCGCCGCCTGCAGCAGCAGCTGCGTGGCGGCGCCGTAGACGTCCGCCTCGCAGGCGCAGGGGGCGCGGGCCTCGCCCAGCATCGAAACCGGGCCGCACACGGCGCCGCCGTATTCGGTGAACGCCTCCGGCCAGCAGCGGATGGCGAAGGCGTCGTAGCGGCGCTCCGCCCGCAATTCGTCCAACGCCGTGCGCAGGCGCAGGGACCGGTCGAGCTGCGCGCCGTCGACCTCGCCGATGCCCTCGAGCTCCGCCGCCTCGGCCGCGTAGGCCTCTGGCGGGTCGGCGGCGCGGGCGCGGGCGAAGAGGTCGTCGAGGGTCAGCGCCTCCACCTCGAGTCCCGCCAGCGCCTTCAGCGTCGACGGATCATAAGCGCAGGTGTGAAAGCCTTCGGGATGCTCGCCGATGCGCCCGATGCGCCGGCCGCGCAGGGCGGCGGCGACCGCTTCGCCCTCGTCGCCCACCACCGCCTCGGCCGGCGCGGCGGCGTCGAGCCGAGGCGCGGCGCGATCGCCCGCCAGCAGCGCGGCGAGGTCCGCCGCCACATCGCCGTCGGGATCGGCGAAGAGCCAGCCGAAGGGGCGTTGCGACAGGCCCAGGGCGTGGCTGGCCAGGTTCAACCCGCAAAACGAATTCAGCCGCAGCCGTCCGCCGGTGCGCGGTTCCGGCACGGCCCAGATCGCGAGCGGCGTGTCGGGGAAGGCGGTCGCCGTCTCCACCGCCATGGAGGCGTCGCAGAACGTCGCCTGCAGCAGCAGGATCACGTCCGGCGATTGCGCCGCCAGCGTCGCCAAGGCCTCGCGCGCGGCCTTGGCGTCGAAGAGCAGCGCGCGCGGACCGGTCAGCTCCGCCCCCGCCTCCTGCAGCCGCGCCAGCATGGCCGCGAGGCGCTCTTCGGCGAAGGGCACGTCGAAGGTCGGGCGGCCCAGCGGCAGCAATCCCACGCGCATGCGCTCAGGCCTCCGCATAGCCATGGCGGAACGAGGCGTCGTCGGGCCGGAACCGCGCCCCGCCCTCGCCCCAGCAGGGATGCGCGTGCCACGGCGTCGCCTGAGCGTCGGTCAGCGCGTTCAGCCCGTCCATGTAGGCGCAGCTGTCGCCCTCCAGCCCCGCCCGCATGGCCTCCCAATCGGGATAGGCGGCGAAGGCGTCGAGCCAGATGGCCCGTCCGGCCAGAAATCCCGAGGCGCCGGCCGCGCAGGCATGGGCGAGCACGTTGCGGAACGCCGTCTTGCCGGCGCCGGCCGAGAGCATCACCCAGGGCCGCCCGGCGAGCCGCCCCATCTCGTCGAACAGATCCTGGGCCGGGCCGGCGCCCGCGGCCTCCGGCACCTGGTTCGCGGCCATGGGGCTTTCGAGCTTGAAGATGTCCACGCCGTAATCGGCCTTGGCGAATTCCTCCACCGAGGCGAGGACGTGGTCGGCGCGCTTGCCCGGCTGCTCGACGTAGTCCGTCGTGCCCGCCTCCCCGGCCAGGGGATAGACCAGCAGCTCGAACAGATACGGGATGTCGTGGCGGGCGCAGGCCTCGCCGATGCGTTTGGCGAAGTCCTGCTGCGCGCGGAGCACCTCCGCCCCTGCATCGGGGCGATACCAGGCCAGCACCTTCACCGCGTCGCCGCCCATGCGCTTGATCTTGGCGACGGACCAATCGTCGATCTGCGTCGACAGGCGCCCGCCCGGGGTCTCGCGGAACGCCGAATCCTCCAGGGTCACCACCAGCCCCTTGCGCGGCGACAGCAGATCCGCGGCGCGGGGAATGGCGTAATGCGGGTCCAGCAGCAGGGCGGAGGAGCGGCCTTGCAGCGTCTCCACCAGCAGGGCCTTGAAACGGGCGACCTCCTCCCACGGGGCCTGGTCGACGCCCAGATGCGCCGCGATCGGCCCCTTGATGGGCGGGCGCTGATCCACCGCCGTCATCTTGAAGCGGCCGGCATCGTCGGCGAGGCGGCGCATGGCCCAAAGCTTGCCGGGGGTCGGGGTCATGGCGTGCGGTCCTTCAAAAACGCGTCGGTTTCGGCGCGGGTCGGGGCGCCGGCGCGGCCCCCGGGGCGGGTGCATTTCAGCGCGGCGGCGGCGGAGGCGAACCGCGCCGACGCGGCTTCGCCCATTCCCTCGCCCAAGGCGAGCGCGAATGCGCCGTGCCAGACGTCGCCTGCGCCCAAGGTATCCACCGCGGTCACCGCGAAGCCTGGCTGCCGGCGCAGGGCGCCGTCCTCGACCCAGCGCACCCCCTCGGCCCCGTCGGTGACGCCGACCCAGCCGCCGAACGCCTCCGCGGCGCGGATCAGGGCGGCGTCCGAGGCGTCGCCGGCCCAGCCGGTCAGGCCCTGGGCCGAAAACGCGATGTGGCTGGCGGCCGCCAGCGCGGGTTCGACCACCGGCGCCTCGGCATCCATGACGCCGGGCACGCCGCGGCCGCGCGCGATCTGCATGGCCGCCACGGCGCCCCCGGCCCAGCGCGTATCCGCCAGCACCGCGTGAAGGGGGCCGTCGACGCTCAGCCACTCGGCCTCGTCCGGCATGTCCTCGGCCCTGAACGCCACGATCTGCCGCTCGCCCTGCGCGTCTACGAAGATCGAAGAGAACGCCGACGGCGCCCCCGCGAATCGACGGACACGCGAGGCGTCCACCCCTTCGCGCGCGAACTCCGCCGCGATCAGGTCGCCCACCGGATCGTCCCCCAGCCGCGCGGCCAGCAGCGCCTCGCCCCCCAGCCGCGCCGCCGCCACCGCCGCCGTCGCGGCGCAGCCGCCGCCGATCACGGCGGCCGCCCTGGCGCGGTGCTTTTCGGCGGTGCGGGGCATGGCCTCGACCTCGAAGACGAAATCCGCCGTGGCGATGCCGGCGAACAGCACCCGCGCCATCGGTCAATCCACCGGCAGGCCGGAGGGGACGGCGGCGGGACGGCCCAGCCGCCCCTTCACGCTGTCGCCGCCGGTCAGGGCGCCGAGGAACGCCACCAGATCCTCGATCTCGCCGTCGCTCAGCGCCAGGGGCCTGACGTCCACCCGCCGGGTCAGCCGCTGCATCTCGCGCCGATCCTCGAAGGCGACGAAGTCCCGCGCCGCGAGCCAGGGCGCCTCGGGCAGGGCGGCCGCCTCGCGCCGCCAATCCTCCAGCGCGCGCATCGGGTCCAGGTGATGCCGCACGATCCCCTCAAGCGTCGGATAAGCGCCGTTGTGCCCGTAGGGCGCCGTCAGCGCGACGTTTCGCAGGGCCGGCGTGCGGAAGCGGTAGGCGTCGGCGAGCAGGTCCGTCTGGCCCATGCGCCCCAGATCGCGGGCATAGGGATCGAAGCGCCGCGTGCGGCCGGGCCCGAACGGGGGCAGGGCGAGCGCGTGGAACGCCTGGTCGGTGAAAAACTTGCTCCCATGGCACGCCGCGCAGCCCGCCTTGCCGAAGAACAGGCGCCGGCCTCGATGCTCCGCCGAACTCAGCCGCGCCTCGCCGGCCAGCCACAGGTCGTAGCGGGAATCGTAGCTGCGCCATTCGGCGTCGATGAAGGCGGCCAGCGCCTCGGCCACATGCACGATCGTCGCGTCCGAGGGATGGTCGAGATCGTCGAAGGCGTCGACCAGCCGGGCGCCGTAGGCGGGGATCGTGCGCACCCGCTTGGCCAGGATCGGCCAGACCCGGTCGATGCGGTCGTAGGCGGCGACGGCCACCTCGTTCTCCTCCGGGCTGCCCGCCATCTCCACCTCGGAGGTCAGGGGAAACAGCGCCTGGGCGGCCAGCGGCGAGGAGAGGCCCTGCGGCAGCCTCTCCTCCGCCGGCGTGTCGAAGCCGACGCCGTAGCGGTCCGACCGGCTCAGCCGCCCGTCATGGAACAGCACGCGCACCTCGCGCGCGCCCAGATTGAACAGCGCCGGCGCGTTGCGCGGCACCCGCTTTTCGATGCGCGCCCGCCCCTCGCCGGCGGAGCGGTCCTGCGCCACCCCGGCGCCGCCCTCGCCGATGCCCAGCGACAGTCCGTCGCCGCCGGCATGGTCGTGGTGATGGCAGGTCCCGCAGCTGATGTTGCGGTTGCCGCTGAGGATCTTGTCGTAGAACAGCAGCCGGCCCAACGCGGCGCGGGCCTCGTGCACGGGCGGAAAGTCGGCGGCCGTCACGGCCTCGGTCCGCGCCTCCTCGGCGCTGGCCCCGGCGGCGAGGCCGAGGCATCCTGCGGCCAGTCCCGCCCGGAGCCGCCGATGAAGCCGACCCTCGCCGCCCTCGCCACGCTCGCCGCCGCCGCTCTCGCGCCGTCGTCCTCGGCCGCGCAGGGCCTGGAAGAGGCGCGAAACCTGATGGAGGCGGGCCGCTTCGCCGAGGCGCGCGCCGCCCTTCGCCCCTTCGCCGACAGCGGCAACGCCGACGCCGAGGAGCTGATCGGCGTGATGCATGCCATGGGCCTCGGCACGCCCCGCGACGACCGGCGCGCGTTCGACTGGTACCTGCGCAGCTCGCTCAAGGGGCATCCGGGCGCCCAGTCGGGCCTCGGCTGGTACTACGAGGTCGGCCGCGGCCTGCCGGCCCCCGATCTGATCCGCGCCTACCTCTGGTACGCGCTCAGCGCCATCGGCGGCGATCCCGACGCCGCGATCAGCGTCGAGGAGGTGGCCAAGAAGATGACCGGGGAAGAGATCGCCAAGGCGCATGAGATGATCGACGACTACAAATCCTGGCTCTACCCGTTCCGCTGATCGACGCGGATCGGGCGGGGCGTTCGCGACCGTCGCGCCCCGACGGGGCGCGGGGCCCCGTCGGGGCCCCGGCCCAAGGTCAGTTCAGATCGGCGTCGCGGGCGGCGTTGATCTCCGCCTCCGCCTCGGCCACCGCGGCGACGAGGGCGTCGTAGGCCTCCTGGCCGCCGTCCACGTTCTGCGTGAACCAGTCGAACACAGGCGCCGCGCTTTGCTTGAAGGCCGCTTTCTCCTCGGGCGTCGGCACATAGAGGTCGCCGCCCCCGGCCACGAAATCCTGATAGGCCTGGATCGACTTGCGCTTGGGCGAGGCGAAGGTCGCCTGCTGCAGGGCCGCGAAGCCGTCCACCACCACGCGCCGCAGCTCCGGCGACATGGACATGAAGCGGTCGTTCGACATCCACCACAACGCGCCCATGTAGGCGTGCCCGTCCAGCGTCACGTATTGCAGGCCGGCATCCGGGAACTTCATGCCCATGATGTCGGTGATGCCGTTCTTGGACCCCTCCACCACGCCGGTCTGGAAGGAGGTGAAGAGCTCCGGCCAGGGGATCGGCGTCGGCGAGGCGCCCAGCGCGCGCACCAGCTCCTGCGGCAGATCGGCGACCACGGTGCGGATCTTCAGCCCCTCCATGTCGTCGGGCGAGGTCACGCGCCGCTTGGTGTTGGCGAAGTTCCGCCAGCCGCCGGTGTTGCCGATGGTCATCAGCCGGATGCGGTCGCCGGAGGAGGCCAGCGCCATGTCGCGGATCGTGCGCGTGAAATCGCCCTGAAGGACATGCTCGGCGATGCGGTCGTCGGCCATCAGGTAGGGCAGGTCCAGCACCTGCACGTAGGGAAAGATCCCCGCCGCGCCGCCGGAGGTGGAGATGTAGATGTCGATCGACCCGTCCGCGACGCCCTGCAGGCACTCCGCGCCTTTCGAGCACAGCTGCGTGCCGATGAAGAGCTCCACCTCGATGGCGCCGTTGGAGGCGTTCTCCACGTAGTTCTTGAACACCACGAGGCCGTCGTAGTCCTCGTCGTTCTCGTTGGAATTGGCCGTGGCGCGCAGCGTGATGTCGGCCGCCTGGGCGGCGAGCGCGCCGGCCGCGGTCACCGCCGCGGCGAGGGCGAAGGCCTTGAGGCCTTGGGTGATGCTCATGGGGGTCCTCCCTGGGGTTTGGGGTCAGATGAAGCCCGTCAGGCGCGGGATGGTGAGGCTGATCGCCGGGAAGAAGGTGATCAGGAAGATCACGACCACCTCCACGGCAAGGAAAGGCAGGATGGCGCGGGAGATGGTCTCCACCCGTTCGCCGGAGACGGAGGAGGCCACGAACAGCACCAGCCCCATGGGCGGCGTCGCCAGCCCCACGGTCAGGTTCACGCTCATGATGATCGCGAAATGCACCGGGTGGACGCCCAGATCGACGAAGACCGGCCCCAGGATCGGGCCGAGAATGATGATCGCCGGCCCCGCGTCGAGGAACATGCCCACGATGAACAGAAGGATGTTGATCAGGAACAGAAGCACCAGCGGGTTGTCGCTGAGCGTCAGCACGAAATCCGCCATCTGCTCGGGCGCGCGCGACAGGCTCACCACCGTCTTGAACGCCATCGCCGCCCCGACCAGCAGCAGCACCGTGGCCGAGGTCATCGCCGACTTGGTCAGCACCGCCGGCAGATCGCGCCAGGTCATCGAGCGCAGGATGAACATCGACACCACCAGCGCGTAGAAGGCCGCGACCGCCGACGCCTCCGTCGGGGTGAAGATGCCGCCGAGGATGCCGCCCAGGATGATGACCGGCGTCATCAGCGGAAAAAACGCCTTGAGGAAGGCGCCTCCGCTCTCCCCCCACGTGGCGCGGGGCGAGGACACGGGGAAGTCGTTGGCGTCCGCCAGCCGCCAGACCACCGCCATCAGGCCCAGACCCACCAGGATGCCGGGCACGATGCCCGCCAGGAACAGCGCCGCGACGCTTTCCCCCATCACGTAGGCGTAGATGATCATGATGCCCGAGGGCGGAATGATCGGTCCGATCACCGAGGACGCCGCCGTCACCGCCGCCGCGAAGCGCCGCGTGTAGCCCTGCTTCTCCATCGCCGGGATCAGCATGGAGCCGAGCGCGGAGGTGTCCGCCACGGCCGAACCCGACAGCCCGGCGAAGAGCATGGAGCTGAGGATGTTCACATGCGCCAGCCCGCCCTTCAGATGCCCCATCATGGTCTGGCTGAAGGCCACCAGCCGCATCGTGATGCCGCCGCGGTTCATCAGATCGCCGGCGAGCATGAAGAACGGGATCGCCATCAGCGGAAAGCTGTCCATCCCGTTGTAGACGTTGCGGTACAGCAGGGCGAGATCGCGCTCCTGCCCGTTCAGCCACAGCAGCAGGCCCGGCGCCGCCAGCATCGCGAAGAACACCGGCAGGCCCAGCAGCAGAAGCAGCAGAAACACGGGAAGGAACCAGATCAGCATCTCAGTCGGCCTGAACCTGCAGCGCCTCGGCGTCGCGGGGCGGTTCGAGGTCCGGGGCGGCCAGACCCACCCACTCCCGCAGCATCAGCTCGACGTTCACCAACGTCAGCAGGACCAGTCCGACCCACAGGCTCATGTACATCCAGGCCAGCTTGAGGGCCTCGGCCCTGCCGCCGAACCAGTGCATCGGCAGCTTCAGCGTGGAGGAGCCGAACAGCCATCCGCCGGTCACATGCTTCCAGCCGAACCAGACCGCCGTCAGCAGCACGGCGAAGGACAGCGCCAGGAACAGCAGGTTCAGGCTCCGTCCCGCCGCTCGCCCCAGGGCCGCCGGCACCATGTCGATGGCCACGAAGCCGCCCCAGCGATAGGCCGACGGCGCGATCAAGCCGGTCATCCACAGCATCAGGAACCGCGCCGCTTCGTCCGGCCAGTTCAACGCCGAGCCCATCACGTATCGGAACCAGACCTGCGTGAGGATCACCACGACCATCAACGCGAGCGCCATCCATGCGACGACGCGGCCCGCGGCCAGCAGGGTCGAGTTCAGCGCGATCAGCGCCTTGAGGACGGCGACGATGACGGTCACGTCCGGTTTCCTCCCATGCGACGGGCTCGGTCGTTGCATCGCCGAAGCCTCGTCCGGCCACCGCGATGCGAACGCGGCGGGCCGACGACGACGCTCCGCGAAGACGGGCGGGCCTGTCAACCGTGGCGGGCGCCGCCGCAGGTCGGAAAATCAGGGAAAAGCCCGCGGCGTCGGGGCGACGTTGCGTTAGTCTGACGGGGTCAGAGGCTGCAGGAGCCGCCGCCATGCCGCTCGATCGATCCGCCGCCGCGCGGCGCCCCATGCCCGGGGTCGTCGCGCCGCCCGAAC
>JBCBYE010000438.1:0-4203 GCA_039816075.1 Pseudomonadota bacterium
CAGATCGACAACGAATACGACTGCCACGACACCGCCGTCAGCTGGTCCCCCTCCGCCCGCGACGCCTTCCGCCTGTGGCTGGCCGAGCGCTACGGCGACGTTTCGGCGCTCAACGCCGCCTGGGGCAACGTCTTCTGGTCCATGGACTACGACCGCTTCGACCAGATCGACCCGCCGAACCTGACGGTGACCGAGCCGAACCCGGCGCATGTCCTCGCCTTTCGCCGCTTCGCGTCCGACCAGGTGGTCCGCTTCAACCGCGCCCAGGCGCAGGCCCTGCGCGCGCAGACCGACGCGCCGCTGATCCACAACTACATGGGCCGCCTGCACGCCTTCGATCACTGGCAGGTCGGGGCCGATCTGGACGTCGCCTCGTGGGATTCCTATCCCCTCGGCTTTCTGTCCGATCGCCTGCCGGAGGTTTCGGACGCCCATCGCGCCCGCTACCTCCAGCAGGGCGATCCCGACTTTCAGGCCTTCCATCACGACCTCTACCGCGGCGTCGGGCGGGGTCGCTGGTGGGTGATGGAGCAGCAGCCGGGCCCGGTGAACTGGGCCCCGTGGAACCCCGCGCCGCTGCCCGGCATGGTGCGCCTGTGGTCGTGGGAGGCCTTCGCCCACGGCGCCGAGGTCGTCAGCTACTTCCGCTGGCGCCAGGTCCCCTTCGGGCAGGAGCAGATGCATGCCGGCCTGCTCCTCCCCGACGGCGAGGATGCGCCCGCCCTCGCCGAAGCCGCCCAGGTCGCGCGCGAGCTGGCCGAGGCGCCGGACGTCGCGTCCGCCCCCGCGCCGGTGGCCCTGGTCTTCGACTACCCTTCGGCCTGGGCGTGGGAGGCGCAGCCCCAGGGCGCCGATTTCGGCTTCTTCGCCCTGATCTTCGACGCCTACCGCGCCCTGCGCCGGGCAGGCCTTTCGGTGGACGTGATCCCGGCCGAAACCGCCGATCTGAGCCCCTGGCGCGCCGTCCTCGCCCCCGGCGTCGCGACGCTGCCGCCGTCGTTCCCGAGCGCGCTGGAAACCTGCCGGGGCGTCGTCGTCCTCGGCCCCCGCACCGGCGCCAAGACGGCGGAGATGTCGATCCCCACGCCCCTGCCGCCGAACCTGCCGGACCTCGACCTCCGCATCACGGCCGTCGAAAGCCTGCCGCCCGGCGCGGAGCGTCCCTTGCAGGGCGGCGGCGCTTTCCAGCGTTGGGTCGAACATGCCGAAGGGAACGCCGAGGCGCTTTGGCGCACCGCCGACGGCCGCCCCGCGCTGCTCGCCGCCGGCGCGCTGCGCTACCTCGCCGGCTGGCCGGACGCGGCGGGCTGGGATCGCCTCGTGGCGCATCTCGCCGAACGCGCAGGCCTCGAAACCCGTTCGATGCCCGAGGGGCTGCGCCTGCGCGATGCGGCCGATGCCCGCTACGTCTTCAACCACGCGCCCGAACCGCAGGACTTCGACGGCCGGACCCTTCCTCCCGCCGGCGTCCTCCGCCTGCCGCGCTGATCCCGCGCGGCTCGACGCCGACCGGGCGGCCGCCCTCTCACTCCAACGCGCAGCTCCACAGCCGGATCTTCAAGGGCCCATGCAGCACGGGCGGTCCCGGCGGGCCGAAGGGCAGGCCCGTCGCGCCGATCAGCTTGGCGTCCGTCGCGATCATCGCCACGCGCCAGCCGGAAAACCGCGCGCGCATCGCTTCGCCGAACGCTCCGTAAAGCGCCGGCAGCGCCTTGCGGTCGCCGATGCGCTCTCCATAGGGCGGATTGCAGATCACCAGCCCGGGCGGCCCGGGCGGGGGCGCGGCGTCGCTGACCGAGAGGCGCTCGAACAGCGCCGCGCGGTCGAGCCCCGCACGGGCGGCGTTGGCCCGCGCCCGCTCCACCGCGCCGGCGTCGCGGTCGAAGCCCAGAGACAGCGGCCCCTCGGGCACGGCGCCCTCCGCCGCCGCCCGCATCGCCGCCCAGGCCTCGGCGTCGAAGCCCGCCCAACGCTCGAACGCGAAGCCGCGCGCCCGGCCGGGCGCCAGCCCCGCACGCCGCTCCGCCGCCTCCAGCGCCAGCGTGCCGGAGCCGCACATGGGGTCGATCACGACGCAGGCGCCGTCCCACCCCGCCGCCCGCAGCAGCAGCGCCGCCAACGTCTCGCGCAGAGGGGCCTTGCCGACCGCCTCCTTCAGCCCCCGGCGATGCAGGGGCGCGCCCGTGGCGTCGAGCGACAGGGTGACCAGGTTGCGCTCCACCCGCAGGAACACGCGCACGCCCTCGGCATCCGCCTGATCCGCATCCGCCGCGGCGGGCGCACCGGCCAGGTCCGCGGCCGCCTGCGCCGCCCGGTCCGCCGCCGCCCCCGCGTGGTAGATGCGCGAGCCGCGGGTCGTCGCCTCCACCCGCACGGGCACGCCGGGGCGCAGCCACCGCTGCCACGGCAGGCGACGCAGCCGCTTGTCGAGCTGCGCGGGATGGGCGGCGGGAAACACGGCGACCCGGCGCAGCACGCGGGTGGCGCCGCGCAGGTGCAGATTGGCGCGCATGGCCTCGGCCGCGCCGCCCTGCGCCTCCACTCCGCCAGGCGCCTCGCGCACGCCGGCGAAGCCCAGGTCGCGCGCCTCCTGCGCCAGCCAGGGCTCCAAGCCCGGCGGGGCGGTCAGGAACAGGCTTTCCACGCCGTCGGTGAAATCCCGCGGAGGCGGCGGTTCGATCCGGGCGCGGGGCGCCGGACCGGCCGCCGAGCCCGATTTCGGCCCCGACCCGGGTCTCGACCTCGATCCTGACCCAGTCCCCGATCCTGACCCAGACCCAGACCCGGCCGGCGCGGCGCCGGCGGCCTTGGCGTCCCGCGGCGTGCCGGCGCCGCCGCGCCGTCCCCGTCGTCCGCCGCCCCCGCCGCCCGGCCGGCTCACGCCGCCAGGATCCGGCCCGCGATCTCGCCCATGTCCTTGGAGCAGCCCTCGCGCGCCACGATCCGCTCCAGCTCCGCCTGGATCAGCGCCTGCCGCCCGGCGTCGTAGCGCCGCCAGGTTTCGAACGCCCCGGCCATGCGCGCGGCGGTCTGCGGGTTCAGCGCGTCAACCTTCAACAGCCAATCCGCCAGGAACCGGTACCCGGCCCCGTCCGCCCCGTGAAACGCCGCGTGGTTCATGGCGAACGCCCCGACGAGCGAGCGCAGCCGGTTGGGCGTCCGCCACTGGAACTTCGGGTGCTCCGTCAGCGCCGTCACCCGCGCCAGGGCCCCCTCGCCCGGCGCCAAGGCCTGCAGCGCGAACCACTTGTCCATGACCAGCGCGTCCTCGGACCAATCGGCCTCGAACGCGGCCAGCGCCGCGTCGGCCCCCTCGCCTCGCGCATGCACCAGCACCGTCAGGGCGGGCAGCCGTTCCGACATGTTCGACGCGCCCGCCTGCGCCCGGGCCAGCGCGTCGCCGCCCGGTCGGCGCGCGAGGAAGCCGAGGCAGGCGTTGCGCAGGGCGCGGCGGCCCGCCGCCTCCGCCGCCGGCGAATAGGGGCCCTGGGTCTCCATGGCGGCGTAGAGGGTGCGCAGCCGCGCCTCCAGCCTCTCCGCCAGGGCGAAGCGCAGGCCTTCGGCGGCGGCGTGGATGCCGTCGGGATTGGCCGCTTCGCCCCGCGCGAAGGTCTCGCGCGCCATCTCCTCCTCGCCGGGCAGGGTCAGGAGCAGGGCGCGATAGGCGGGGTCCAGCGTCTCATCCGCCAGCGCCGCGTCCAGCGCGCTCAGGAGCGGCCCGGCCTCCGTCGCGCCGAGCAGCACGTCCACGGCCATGGCGCGGGAGGCCTCCCAACGATTGAACGGGTCCGTGTCATGGGCCAGCAGGAACGCCCGCTCCTGCGCCGAGCTGTCCCGCTCCAGGATCACAGGGGCCGAAAACCCGCGCAGCAGCGACGGAACCGGCCGCTCCGGCAACGCGAAGTCCCAGCTCTGCGAGGTCTCGGTCAGCTCCAGCGTCCGCGCGGCCAGCTCCGCCCCGTCGGCGCCCAGCAGACCCATCGCCACCGGGATCACCAGCGGCGCCTTGGCCGCCTGCCCGGGCGTCGGCGGCGTCTCCTGCGACAGGGTCAGGCGATAGACCGACCCGTCCCACGACTCCGACGCGCGCAGCCGGGGCGTCCCGGCCTGCGCGTACCACCGCGCGAACTGCGACAGGTCCCGCCCCGTCGCGTCCTCGAACACCTGGATCCAGTCCTCGATGGTGCAGGCCTGCCCGTCATG
>JBCBYE010000420.1:0-4396 GCA_039816075.1 Pseudomonadota bacterium
CCGAGGATGTGCGGGCCCATGCGCCGCATCAACGCGATTCCCCCGACGCGGAGCAAGCGCGACGTGGCGTCGGCCGCGTCGTCGCGCCGATCGACCGTTGCGCCGCCTTTTGGTCGCCCCGCCGCTCGTCCGTCCCTCGGCCCGGCCCCCTCCCGCCCGCCGACCGGACGCCGCGAACGCTCCGGGCGCGCAGCGTTCACGCCCGCATCACGCCGAGGACGCAATGTGGGTCCGGTCACGCCCCCCAATGGTTCGAGCCGCGTCATGTCCCTCATCGAACAGCTTCCCGCAGACGCCTTCGGCTACTTCGCCGCCCTGCTGGTCTTCGCCACCTTCTGCATGAAGACCATGCCCGCGCTGCGCATGATCGCCGTGCTCTCCAACCTCGTGTTCCTGGCCTATGGCTGGGCGGCGGACCTGATGCCGGTCATGGTGCTGCACGGCGCGCTGCTGCCGCTGAACCTGGCGCGGCTGGCCGATCTGCGCCACGCCCTGCGCCGGGCGGAGGAGGCCGCCAAGGAGCCGGCGGATGCCGCCGACTTCTCCTGGCTCGTGCCGTTCGCCCAGGCCCGTCGCCTGCCCGCCGGCGCGCTCCTCTTCGAACGCGGGGAAGAGGCGCACAGCCTCTTCGTGCTGGTGAAGGGGAAGGTCGAGCTGCCGGAGGTCGGCGTCGTCCTGCAGCCCGGCGCGATGTTCGGCGAGGTCGCGCTCTTTTCCGCCGACCGCACGCGCACCGCCTCGGCGCTTGCGCAAAGCGACGTGGAGGTGGCCGAATTGTCGGAGCGGCGCGTCCAGCAGCTCTACTTCGACAATCCGCGCTTCGCCTACCGCCTGATCCGCATGATCACCGGCCGCCTCGTCGAAAACGCCCAGCGCTGGGAGGCGGAGGCGAGAAGCCGCGAGGCGGAGGCGGAGGCGGAAGCGGCCTGAGACCCGCGGAGCCGGCCTGCCCCATGGCCGCGCGCCGCGCGGCCTCAGGGGCGCCGCGTCCGCTCAGGGCACGCTCAGCGCGATCTTCCCCACATGAGTCTTGGCCGCGAACGCGGCCTGCGCCTCCCGAATCCGCTGCAGCGGGAACGTGACGGCGTGCATGGGGCGCACCTCCTCCCGCTCGATGCGCCGGATCAGCGCCGCGAAGACGCCGTGGTCGAGCGCCGTGCAGCCGAAAAAGCTAAGGTCCTTCAGATAAAGCGTCCGAACGTCCAGCGGCACGACCGGCCCGCCCACCGCGCCCGCGACGGCATAGCGGCCGCCGCCTCGCAGAACGTCCAGCAGGCCCGCGAACCCATCGCCGGCCACCAGGTCGATCACCACGTCCACCGCGTCCGCGCCCAGCGCCTCCGCCGGCGCCGCCGTGCGGTCCACGGTCAGCGCCGCCCCCGCCTCGCGCAGCGCCTCGGCCTTGTCGGGTGAGGTGACCGCGATCACCTCCGCCCCTCTCGCCCGAGCCAGCTGCACCGCGGCGGAGCCGACGCCGCCCGAGGCGCCGGTGATCAGCACCCGCTCCCCCTCGCGCAGCCCTGCGCGGGTCAGCATGTTCTCCGCCGTCGACCAGCTGCACGGGAAGGTCGCCAGCACCTCGTCCGACCAGCCGCTCTCGACGTCATGGGCATGACGCGACGCCACGCGGACATACTGCGCGAAGGTTCCGTCGCATTCCGATCCGAGGAACCAGGGCGGCGTCAACGCCGCGCCGCCCGCCTCGCGCAGACACGGTTCGATCAGCACCCGCGCGCCCAGGCGCGAGGCCGGCACGCCCTCGCCCACGGCCGCGATCTCTCCGCACCCGTCGATGCCCTGGATCAACGGAAAGCGCAGCGGGACGCCGGACCACGACGCGTCCGCCGCGTCGCCGTCGCCCTTGGAGTACCAGGCGAGGCGGGTGTTCACGTCGGTGTTGTTCACCGCCGCCGCGCGCACCCGAACGACGACGTCGCCCGGCCCGGGGCGGGGCGTAGCGAGGTCCTCGCGCCAAGCCAGAACCTCGGGCCCGCCATGGCCGGTCAGGACCATGCCGCACATGCTCGGGGGAAGATCGGTCATCGCTGGCCCTCCTCATGCGACGAGGCTCCGCACTCGACGCATCTTGGCGGCGAAAGTCGAGACCGTTCAGGGTTGATAGGATCTCGTTGCTTGCGGGCCTTGAAACGGCGGAATGCCAGCCATTCGACCTCGAGGGCTACGGTCGCTCGCTAGGTCTTGGCGTTCGCCTTCTGCATCGCTCCGCGCGCCGACCGAACGCCGTAGGCGGTCTGTCCGACACGCGCGGCCGCGTCATCGACCCCCGCTTCGCCTGAAAAGCTCGCGAAGCCCCGCTTGGCCTCAGACCAACTCCATCACGCCGTCGGGCACGCCTTCGCAACGCTCCGGCCACGCCGTCCATGGCCGGCCGACGCGCTTGCGGCCACGGCCGCCCAAACGAAAGCGGCCCCGGGTTTCCCCAGGGCCGCCGAAACGATCAGGTCGGGCTCAGACCTTGGCCTGCGTGTGGAATCGCAGCTCGCGCCGGGCGACCTGGCGGCGGTGCACCGCGTCGGGGCCGTCGGCCAGGCGCAGGGTGCGCAGGTGGGTCCAGTCGCGGGCGAGGGGCGTGTCCTGGCTGATTCCGCCGCCGCCATGCATCTGGATCGCCTCGTCGACGATCTCGGTCGCGATCTTGGGGGCCACCACCTTGATCATCGAGATCCACGGCGCCGCGGCGCGCGCATCGCCTTGATCCATCATCCAGGCGGCCTTGAGGCAGAGCAGACGCGCCTGCTCGATCTTCATGCGCGCCTCGGCGATGATGTCGTAGTTGGCGCCGAGATGCACCAGCTGCTTGCCGAACGCCTCGCGGTCCAGGCCCCGCTTGATCATCAGCGCCAGCGCCTTTTCCGCCTGGCCGATGGCGCGCATGCAGTGGTGGATGCGGCCCGGGCCAAGCCGCCCCTGAGAGATCTCGAAGCCGCGGCCCTCGCCCAGCAGCAGGTTCTCCGCCGGCACGCGCACGTCCTCGAACTTCAGGTGAAGGTGGCCGTGGGGCGCGTCGTCCTCGCCATAGACCTGCATGGCGCGCAGCTTGGTGATGCCGGGCGTCTCGGCGGGCACCAGAACCATGGAGTGCTGCTGATGCTTGGGCCGGTCCGCGGAGGGCGTGCTCACCATCACGATGTAGATCTTGCAGCGCGGATCTCCGGCGCCCGAGGACCACCACTTCTCGCCGTTGATGACCCACTCGTCGCCCTCGCGCACGCAGGACATCGCCATGTTGGTGGCGTCGGAGGAGGCCACGTCGGGCTCCGTCATCAGGTAGGCGGAACGGATCTCGCCGTTCAGCAGCGGCTTGAGCCACTCTTCGCGGTGCGTGTCGGTGCCGTAGCGCTCCAGCACCTCCATGTTGCCGGTGTCGGGGGCGGAGCAGTTGAAGGTCTCCGCGCCCAGATGCGCCTTGCCCATCTCCTCGGCGAGGTAGGCGTATTCGACCGTGGTCAGGCCCCAGCCGCGCTCGCTGTCGGTCAGCCAGAAGTTCCACAGGTTCTCGGACTTGGCCTTGGCCTTGAGGCCTTCGAGAATCTCGGTCATCCGCGGGGTGTAGGACCAGCGGTCGCCGTTCTTGCCGATCTCCGAATGGAACTCCTCGGAGGCGGGCGTGATCTCGTCGCGCACCATCTCCGCCACGCGGGCGTGGAGCGGCTTGAGCCGATCCGACATCCCCAGCGCCAGTTCGGCGCCGCCGCCAGACATCTTGTTCATGATTTCCTCCCTTTGGGGTTCTTCAACGTTTCGGGCAACGTTTTCCGCGCGAGCCCCGCCAGCGCAAAGCCCGCGATGTCGTCGATCAGGCGATCGCGGTCGCCGTCGGTTTCGTTCGGGCGCGGACGATACCACGCCACCGGTCCGTTCAAGGCGGCCAGCAGGGTGCGCGCCCGCAGCTTGACGTCGCAGGGCGCGAAGACCCCGGCCTCCACGCCCTCGTCCAGCGCGCTTTCGAACTCGCGCTGGTGACGGTCGCGCAGGGCGATGACGCCGGCCAGCGCCTCGCGCTGATCGGGGGTCGTCGCCGCGGTCAGGTGCAGCTCCACCCCCTGCAGCGCCGCCCGGTGAAAGGGTTGCTCCAGCAGGATGGAGCGCAGATGCGCCCGCACCATCGCCGCCATGCGCGTCGCCGGATCGGGCGCCGCGGCGCGGGCCGCGGTCACGTCTCGGTGGATGATCTCCAACCCGTGGCGCACGACGTCCACGAACAGGTCCAGCTTGGCGCGATAATAGTGGTAGACGCGGCCCTTGGTGGCCCCCATGCGCCGCGCCACGTCGTCGATGCTGGCGGCGGCGAATCCCCGCTCCATGAAGCTGCGGGCGGCGGCCTGCAGCACCTCGGCCTGCGCCGCGCTGCGCGGCGGCGCGGGGGCCGCGGCAG
>JBCBYE010000857.1:0-1573 GCA_039816075.1 Pseudomonadota bacterium
CCAGCAGCGCGGCCAGGTTCTCCCCCTGCGCCCGGGCCAGCCGGCGCGCCAGACTGTCGCCGCGCCGCTGCCGTTCGGTGCGCCAGGGCGAAAACGCGCCGCGCAGATCGGCGGGGGGCAGGTCCTCGCCGCTCTCCAGCGCGCCGGCCAGCTGCCGCGCGCCGGGGCCGTCGAGCAGGACGTGCCGCGGACCGGCCGAGATCAGGAAGCGCGCCGCCGGATCGTCGGCCAGGCGCATCAGCCAGGCCCGCTCCGTCCGGTCGACGGCGCCGGGCACGAGCCGGCTGGCGCGGGCGAGGGTGCGGGTGATGTCGAGAAGGGGGCGGTGCATGGCGATCCCGGTCGGCGTGTCGGCGCGCAGCAAAGCCCGAGCCGCGGGCCGGGGCAACCGCGCGCGCCGCTCAGGCGCTCAGATGCCCGGCGAGCAGCGAGACGAAGGCGCCCACATGCACGATCATGATGGCCTTGTCCTTCCACATCACGCCGACCGCGAACCACAGCACGATGCCGACGAGGAACGCGTAAACGTTCCAGGGCGTCGCATTCATGCCGGTCAGGCCGTAGCCGAGCAGCTGGATGGCCGTCGCCACCCATTTCGTTGCGTCCACCCGGGTCATGCGGCGGTCCTTCGTCGAGCGTCATGGGGTGCGCACCGGCTGACGGTTCGAGCGCGTCGAGACCAGACGCCGCGCGTCGCGCATGGAGGGGTGGCGCGCGAAGGCGAGCGCCGGAGACGCGCGCGAAATCCTGTCGTCCGGGGCGAAACGGGCGCCTGATGAGGGTGGAACCCTCCGCCGCCGAGGATGCGGATCATGGCGCGCCGGCCCGAGACGTCCGGTTGTTCCGGCAAGCCCCTGCACGCCAAGCCGGGCCTGACGCGGGGCCTGCGGATTCCGCCGTTGCCGCCGCCCGAGGGCTTCGACGCGCTGATCGAGGGCGCCGGCGAGATCCGCGTCGCGGCGCCGAGCGAGGCGGACGTCGTCATGCTGTTCCGTCGCCGCGCCGAGGCCTTGCGGCACGGCCTCTCCGCCGCTTCGGCTCACGTCGCCCCCGGCGGCATGCTGTGGAGCTCGTGGCCCAAGACATGCGCCAAGCTGTTCGAGGACCTCACCGAGGACGGGATGCGAGCCGGGGTCCTTCCCACCGGCTGGGTCGACGTGAAGGTCTGCGCGGTGGACGCGGACCGGTGGGCGCTGACGTATCTGCGACGCGGTCTACAAGACGTAAGGTGCGTTCACCCATGCAAAAATGGGATCGACTTTCTCTCAATTGCTCGGTCGCCTCTTGAACTAGCAAATCTTTCAAGACGTGAAGTCGAAGGTGTCATTGATCGTTCGGCCGTCCACATAAGCAGATAGGCTGACAGTTCCCGAGCCATCAGAGTAATCGATCTTCTCTTCAAGTCGCAAGGATCCATCGGCGGTCAAAACGTGAAGTTCTTGTTCCCTGAGCCGACCTGTTCTTCCGACCTCCCTAGAAATATGTCCAATCGGAAAGTATGTGGCAGCGATCTTTTCATTTGGCCATCCGCGTTCAGCCCGACTAGCGGCAGTCCAACCTAGTCCCAGAGAGG
>JBCBYE010000694.1:0-2379 GCA_039816075.1 Pseudomonadota bacterium
CCCCCGCGGGGGGGCGGCGCCCCCCCGGGGGGGGGGGGGGGGGGGCGGGCGCCGGCGCCCCGGGGCGGGGCCACGGGGCACGGGGCGCGCGCGGGGCGTCAGCGGCGGCGGAGACGCCAGAGCGCGCCGGCCCCGGCCAGCAGCAGCCAGGCGGAGGCCGGCAGCGGCACCTCGGCCCGCGGCTGCGGCGTGAGCAGGGTGAAGACGAAGCGGCCGGGCGAGGTCCAGCCGATGTCCTGGCCGGTGGAGACGGCATTGCCTTGCGGGTCGCTCAGCCGCGGATCGTCCGGGGCGACGATGCGCGTCACCACGCCGTTCTCGAAGCCCGTGCCGCGCATCACGAGGCGGTCGCCGGTGCGCGAGCCGCCGTCCCAAAGCTGCAGATCGAAGACGATGCGCTCTCGCCAGCGGCCGTTTTCGTCGAGCAGGGACAGGCCGTTGGTTCCCACGAACCAGTCGGGGCTGGGGCCGATCATGCTCAGGAGCGTGATTTCGGGTTTCGAGGCGTCGGTTTCTAAGGTGAGGAACGGGTCGCCGCAATTGGGGTGCGTGGTGACGGCGGGGCAGAACCACCGTTCCCATGCCAGCGGGGCGGCGGCGTCGCCGGCATCGGCGACGTCCCAGGAGAGGGAGCCCTTGTCGTAGGGGCCGGCCTGGACGACGGCGTCGGTGATGTCGCGGGTGTTGCCGAATTCGGCCATGCGACGGACGGCAGGCGTGGCCTTGAGCCCCTGGCCCCAGAAGCGGATGTCGGGCGCGTGCACGGCGCCGCCGAGCCAGGAGAAATGCGCGTCGGGGGGCAGGATGTCGGGGAGGACGCCGTCGCCGTCGCGGTCCTGCTGCGGGGACCAAGTGTTCTGCACGTGCAGGGCGTATTCGACGGTCATGGCCGGCGCCGCGGCGGGGAGGAGGGCGGCGAGGAAAAGGGCGGGGGCGAGGGGGCGAAGGCGGGGCATGGACGGCGGCCTTAGGGCGACGGACGGATGGGGGAGCGTGGCATGGCGGGGCGCGGATGGCCATGGCGGGGGGGCGTTCGGGCCCTCGTCCGCTCTGGCGAGCGGACATCGGCCCCGCCCGCACTCCCCCTTTTCGGCGATCGGGGAGGGCGGGGCGCTTGGGGGGCGTCGGGGAGGGGGCGGCCGCTTCGCTGGGGCGGCGCCCCCGGGGCGGGGTCGTGCGGGGGCGGGTGAGGGTTGGGCGGCTTTGGACGGGGGGGGTCGGCTCAGGCGGCGGGCTCTTCTTGAGCTGGAAGACCCGCTGCACGGCGTATGTGTTCATGCCGGCAACCACGCGACCGTGCGGCAGGCGAAGGACGGCTCATTCTCGATCGGCGTCTTGATCGGGGCGACGATGGCCGGGTCGCGCTTCGGCGCCGCCTGGGCGGGCTTCCGGGGCGTGTCGACGGCGTCTGCGGGCCGCAGGCGGATCGAGGCGAGATGCACGAAGCCGAGGATGCTGGCGGCGGTCTCGTCGCATCGCGTGGCGACGCGGCGGGACGTCTTGCGGCGGCCGCGGCGGAGCGGTCATGCCGGACGCTCGCCCTTCAACCGCAAAAACCATCGCCGCCGCGGACGAAGCTGTCCCGACGGCCGCCGCCGCTGCCGTCAGCCCCGGGATTTTCGCTGCGGCCTTGAGCGCGGCGTCACGCGCGGCGACGGACCCGCAGCCCCATCCATGTCATGCCGGCGACAAGGCGCCAGCCGGATGCGGGCAGCGGCGCCGCCGGCGCGGACGGCGTGAACCCGCCGCTGGGCGCGCCGCGTTGCCGGACGGAGGCGCCATCGCCGACCGCCCCGGACTCGCCGGGCCGGCTGTCGCCAACGACGATGGATTCGAAGAGAGTGCCGCGACTGAGAGACAACGTGAGCTGTTCGATGCCTGGGCCGGTATCGACAAGTTCTTGTTCGGCAATAAAAACGTAATAACTGAAATTCTCAGCCGAATCTACTTCAAATCTAGCTATTAAGAAGCTTGAATTCGCGAAGTCGAACGCCAGGCCGCCGATCTCGAAACTGAAATCGACCGCATCTGCTGTGCCGAGTTCGCTCCCGGGCACGAGCGGCATCGGAGCGAAGGTGATCGTTCCCGTGATCTCGCCGGTGAACGGCGCCCCCATCAGGTCGTCGTCGATGGTCTGCCCTTGAAACGTGAACGTCGACAGGGCGTGCGCGGGACCGAGCGCAAAGCAGCTCATCACGAACGCCGGCATGACGGATCTCAGCACTTCTCGGTTCTCCTCGACCGCTCCACGCGCGCCACGCGGCCGGAACTCATCCTCGAGACCCCCGCAGGGGTCTCGAGCTCGATCTTGGCGACGGTTGACGTGTCGGTGAAGCGCGACGGGCGCGCTTTGCGGGTCGTCCGTTCGCGCCTGCAGCG
>JBCBYE010000234.1:0-6544 GCA_039816075.1 Pseudomonadota bacterium
GGCCAGCGCCTCGAAAACGTCGCCCAGACGCTCCCACATCGCGAGGCTCATGGCGTTCTTCTGGTTGGGCCGATCCAGGGTCACCACCGCCACGGCGGGGTCGGATCGGTCCACGAGGATCGGCGCGTCGGTCATCAGGGGCTCTCCCGCAGGCGGCGAATTTGTCCGGACGATTTTTCGGAATAGGTCTTCGCGCAACGACATCGCCCCCGCAAGGGCGCCGACGAGGGAGCCCGTCCGTCCATGTGGTCCAACCCGCGCATTCCCTTCGCCATGAGCACCGAGCGGCCGCCCCTGTCGCCGCCGGACGGCAAGCCGATCCTGGTCAATCTCGCCCTCAACATCGAGTACTGGCCCTTCGCCCGGCCCATGCCCCGCGGCGTGCTGCCGGCGCCCCATGGCAAGCCGTCGGACCCGCCGGACGTGCCGAACTTCGTCTGGGTCGAATACGGCATGCGCGCCGGCATGCCCCGCCTTCTGCGCATGCTGGCGGAGCGGGGGATCAAGGCCTCGGCCCTGCTCAACGCCCAGGTGTCGGAACGCTATCCGTCGCTGATGGACGCCATCCTCGAGGCCGAGTGGGAGCTGGTGGGCCATGGCTGGTTCCAACGCTCCATGAAGCAGGAGCCGGACGAGCGCGCGACCATCGAGCGGTCGCTGGGCCGCCTGCGCGAGATCAGCGGCCAGCCGGTGCGCGCCTGGCTCGGCCCCGGCCTGGGCGAAACCGACGAGACGCCGGAGATCCTGCGCGAGAACGGCGTGATGTTCCTGCACGACTGGCTAGTGGAGGATCTGCCCGTCTGGATGCGCACGCGGGCCGGGCCGATGCTGGCCATGCCCTACGCCTTCGCCCTCAACGACGTGCCCATGTACGTGATCCAGAACGGGTCGTCCGACGAGTGGGAGAAGCGGGTGAACGCGACGGTCGAGGTGTTCGCCGAGGAATCCAGGACGCAGCCGCGCGTGCTGACCCTGTCGCTGCATCCCCATGTCATCGGCGTGCCGCATGTCGCGCATTGGTTCGGCCGCACGCTCGATGCGCTGCTGGCCCGCGACGATACGGTCTTCATGACGTCGAGCCGGATCGGCGACTGGTATCTGAGCCAGGACCCGGCCGGCGAAGCGGTGCTGGAGGCCTTCAACGACGGGCCGCCCGCCGCCTGGAGCTTCGGGGCCGACGAGGCATGAGCGGGCCGCGCAGCGCCGCCCTGACGCATCTGCGCGTGCTCGACTTGACGCGGGTGCGCGCCGGGCCGAACTGCTGCCGCGTGCTCGCCGATTTCGGCGCCGACGTCGTCAAGATCGACGCGCCGGAGGGCGTGGACGGCAATGCCGGCGCCAACGGGCCGCGCGACGGATCGGACATGCAGAACCTGCATCGCTCCAAGCGCTCCCTGACGCTGAACCTCAAGAAGCCCGGCGCGCTGGCGGTGTTCCGCAGGTTGGTGGAGACGGCGGACGTGGTGGTGGAGAACTTCCGACCCGACGTGAAGGACCGCCTCGGCATCGGCTACGACGCGCTGACGGCGATCAATCCGCGGATCATTCTCGCCTCGATCTCCGGCTTCGGCCAGACCGGGCCCTATGCCACGCGCGCCGGCTACGACCAGATCGCCCAGGGCATGGGCGGGTTGATGGCGGTGACCGGCTTGCCGGGTCAGGGTCCGGTGCGGGCCGGGACGGCGCCGGCGGACCTCTATGCCGGCCTCTACGCCTGCACCGGCATCCTGGTGGCGCTGGCGGAGCGCGAGGTTTCGGGCCGCGGCCAATGGGTGCAGTCGAGCCTGCTGGAGGCGCAGATCGCGCTGATGGACTTTCAGGCCGCCCGCTACCTGATGGACGGCGTGGTGCCGGAGCAGGCCGGCAACGATCATCCGACCTCGACGCCGATGGGCGTGGTGGCGACGTCCGACGGTCATCTCAATCTCGGCGTTGCGGGGGATGGGCAGTGGCAGGCCCTGTGCCGGGCGCTGCGGCGGCCGGACCTGGCCGAGGACGTCAGGTTTCTGGGCGTGCAGGACCGGCTCGACCATCGCGACGCCTGCTGGGCGGCGATCCGTCCGCTGTTCGCCGAGGCGACCTCCGCCGAGTGGATGGCGCGGCTGGAGGCCGAGAGCGTGCCCTGTGGCCCCATCTACCGCATGGACGAGGTGTTTTCCGACCCGCAGGTGCGCCATGCGGGCATCGCGCAGGAGGTCGAGCACCCCCGCCGCGGCCCGATCCGCCTGGTCGGCCAGCCGGTGACCCTGTCGCGCACGCCGGCGCGCCTGTCCGGCCCCGGACCGGATGCGGGCGAGCATACGGCGGAACTGCTGGGCGAACTGGGATTGAGCCAGGCCGAGATCGAGGCGTTGCGCGCGGAGGGGGCGATCTGAGCGCCGGGTCCGAGGGCGCGCCGGGTCCGTCCCGGCCCGCGGGGGACCGGGATGCGTCCCTCGGGGGGATCGACCCCCCTCGTGCCGCGGCCGCGCGGGGCGCGGCTGGCCAGGCCTCATGGGGCGGGCGTTGCGGCATCGTGGTCGCAGCCTGCCGAGACGGACTTGAGGAGGCGTTCGCCGAGCGAGCGGCGAGGCGCGGCCCTGCGTTCACGCCGAAACCGGCGGGACGTCGAGCCCGAGCCGGGCATCGCAGGGACGCCGCGCCTTCGGCTTGCGGGCCTCGACCCTTGCGACGGCTCGCCGTCCGCGCAGCCGTTGCGCCGGGCTCGGCGGCGTCCGGCGGGACCCGCGGCGCCTTGATCGACGCCCGCCGCGTCGCCGCGTTGCGACCGTCGCCCCGGACTTGATCCGGGACCTCCTTGCGGCGGGCTTGGCGAACCGGCGCGGTCGGAATTGGTCCGGACGAATTTTGTACCGGAACGGCAGCGGCTTGCCGTACGGTCTTCATCCTGCCGAGCGGGCGCGCCGGCTCACTCGTCCAGCAGCTTCGCCACCGCGGCGCGCAGGCGGGCGAGGCCGTCGCCCTTTTCGGCGGAGGTGGTCAGGACCTCCGGAAAGGCGGCGGGGTGTTTGGCGAGATCGGCTTCGACGCCGTCGAGAACCTGCTGCAACGCGCCGGGCTTGAGCTTGTCGGCCTTGGTCAGGACCGCCTGGAACACCACGGCCGAGGAATCCAGCAGGCCCATGATCTCGGCATCGACCGCCTTCACGCCGTGGCGCGCATCGATCAGAAGGTAGACGCGGCGCAGGTTCGTGCGGCCGGCGAGGTAGGATTTCAGCAGCGCCTGCCAGCGCTCCACCACCTTCACCGGCGCCTTGGCGAAGCCGTAGCCGGGCAGGTCCACCAGCCACAGCCGACCCTCGGCGATGTCGAAGAAGTTGAGCTCCTGCGTCCGGCCCGGCGTGTTGGAGGCGCGCGCCAGGCCCTTGCGCCCGGTCAGGGCGTTGATGAGCGAG
This sequence comes from Pseudomonadota bacterium, assembly GCA_039816075.1. GTDB lineage: Bacteria > Pseudomonadota > Alphaproteobacteria > Rhodobacterales > Rhodobacteraceae > Albimonas. The sequence goes on from JBCBYE010000234.1 coordinate 3,396, forward strand.
CTCTTGCCCACGTTGGAGCGGCCGGCGAAGCAGATCTCGGGACGGTCCGCCGCCGGCAGACCGTCGAGCGCCACGACGCCCTTCACGAAATCCGCGCGCCCTGCGAAGAGCAGGCGGCCCGCCTCGGCCAGGGCCGCCTCCGGCTCGGGGTCCACAGCGAAGGGGACGCCGGTCATGCCTGCACCGCGTCGCCGACGGCGATCTCTCCGCCCGCGACGACCTCCGCCAGGAGGCCGAAGTCGCGGTGGCCGCAGGCCTCCTCCAGCAGGGCGCAGACGTCGACGTCGCGCCGGCCGGTATCGGGGTTGGCCTGGGGCGCGCTGCAGCGTTCGATCCGCGCGACGGGCTTGAGGCGGACTTCGCCCAGGCGCAGCTCCGCGCCCAGCAGGTCGACCTCCGCCCAGGGCGGCAGGCCGTCGACCCAGAGGTTTCCGCGGACGCGGCGGCGGTCGAGCGGACGGCCGGCCCGCTGCTCCAGCGCGCGGCGCGAGGCGTCGGAGAGGAGGGAGACGGTGATCGAGGGATCGTCGGTCATGGGGCGGTCGATGCGCGGCGTCAGGCGCGCGGGCCGGGGCGCGCCGGGGGCGATGAGCGGATCGGCCCAGGCGACGAAGGCGGCCTCGCCCTCCGGCGTGCCGGGATCGACCGTCAGGTCGGGGCGGTCCGGGTGACGGAAGGTGATGGGGCCGCCGGGGGCGCCCTCGGCCGTGACGGCCATGAGCGCCGGCTGATGCGCGCCGCGCAGGAACGCCGAGCAGCGCGCCCAGCCGGGCGCCGCCCAGTCGTAGGCGGTTTTTTGGTGCGCCAGCGCCCAGACGCGGTCGCCGGGCAGACCCTGTCCGGCGCGCAGCGCGATGCGGGGCAGGGGTTCGGTCCCCAGCGCCTTGACGGGGTGGCGGTAGATGGCGGTCAGCTCGATCATGGTCCGGCTGGTGGACCGCGCGGCGGGCGCCGTCAAGCGCCTTGCGGCCGGTTGAGGCCGGTTGCGGCGGGCCGGCGAGGCGGCGACGGTGCGGGCATGAGCGACGCCGTTCGATCGCAGACCCATCCCTGCGCCGCGCTGCGGGCCGACCTGGCGGCGCTGCAGGCCGAGAGCTGGCGGTCGGCCTATGCGGGCCTGATGGATGCGGCGTTCCTGGAGGCCCCGGCGACGGAGCCCGCGGGGCTTGCGGCCGCGCTGGCGGCGGAGTGGGGCGGGCTGCGGCTGGGGCGCGAGGATCTGCTGCTGGTCGCCCCCGGCGGGGCTGGACCTCCGGAGGCCTTCGCGCTGCTGCGCGGGGGCGCGGAGCAGGGCGCGCGACCCTATCTGGACCACCTTCATGTGCGCCCGACCCATCGCGGGCGGGGATTGGGCGAGCGTCTGATGCGCGCCGCGGCGGCTCGGCTGCGCGCGCAGGGTCGGACGGGGCTCTGGCTGTGGGTGCTGGCGAGCAACGCCGGGGCGCGCCGCTTCTACGCCCGGCTCGGCGCGCTGGAGGAGGACCGCGCGATCCTGGCGCCTTACGGCCAGCGCCATCCCAGCCTGCGCCTGGGCTGGCGCGGAGCCGAGGCGATGGCGCGGCTGGCCGACGGCGGGTAGCGGCCGGCGAGGGCGCAGACCCCGGAGGCGCCGAGGCGCACGTCCGCTCGCAACCGCGCGAGGCGCGCCTTGCGCCGCATTGACCCGGGCGGGCGAAGGCCGCAACTCCTGCGGCATGGACAACGAACCGATCCTTCGACTGAGCGTGTTTCTCGGCGTCTTCGCCCTGATGGCGGCATGGGAATGGCTGGGGCCGGCGCGCGGGCTCGCCGCCTCCAGGCCGCGGCGCTGGCTGACCAACTGGGCCGTGGCGGCGCTCGACACCGTGATCGTGCGTCTGCTGTTCCCGGCGGCGGCCGTGGGCGCGGCGCTGGATGCGCAGGCGCAGGGCTGGGGCCTGATGAACGCTCTGGCCTGGGGGCCGTGGATCGAGGCGCTGATCTGCATCGTCGCGCTCGATCTGCTGATCTGGGGTCAGCACGTGGCGACCCACAAGATCCCCCTGCTGTGGCGCCTGCACCGCGTCCACCACGTGGACCGGGACGTGGACGTGACGACGGCGATCCGCTTTCACCCGGTGGAGATCGCGCTGTCGATGCTGCTGAAGATCGGCGCGGTCTACGCGCTGGGCGCGCCGGCGGCGGCGGTGATCCTGTTCGAGGTGCTGCTGAACGGCTGCGCGATGTTCAACCATGCCAACATCCGCCTGCCGCGCCGGCTGGAGGCGGCGGCGCGCTGGGTGCTGGTGACGCCGGACCTGCATCGCATCCACCACTCCACCCTGCGCAGCGACCATGACTCCAATTACGGCTTTTCGGTCAGCTGGTGGGATCGCTTGTTCGGCACCTTCCGCAGCGCGCCGGAGCGGGGCGAGGGCGGCCTGACGCTGGGCCTGCCGGATCATCAGGACGAGGCGCCGACCCGGCTGGGCTGGACCCTTGCGTTTCCTTTCGCGCGCCGATGACCGGCGCGGTCTGGACGGAGATCGCCGCGGGCGCGCGCGCCGCCGGGTTCGACGCCGCGCCCCTGCGGCCGGCGGCGGGCGAGACGGGGTCTGGCGAGACGGGGGACGAGGTCGCCGCGGTGGTGATGCTCGGCACGCTGGGGCCGAGGACCTGGGCGGCGTTCCAGGCCTCGCCCGAGGCGGAGGACGGCGCGCCTGACCCGTTGGATCGCTGGTCGCGCCGACAGGCGCAGGCGTTGGCGAAGCGTTTCGGCGGCGCGCCCTGCCTGCCCAACGACGGGCCGCCCTGGGCGCCGTTCCTGCGCTGGGCCGCGCGGGCGGAGCCGGTCTGGCCCTCGCGTCTGGGCATGACGCTGCATGCGCGCAAGGGATTGTGGACGTCGTGGCGGGCGGCGCTGCTGCTGCCCGTCTGGCCCGAGGGCGCGCCGCCGCCGCCGGCGCCCGTTCCGCGCCCCTGCGATCCGTGCGCGGCGCCGTGCCTGTCGGCCTGCCCGGTCGGCGCCTTCGCCGAGACGACGGACGGGCCACGCTACGACGCCGAGGCCTGCGCCGCCCATCTGCGTCGGCCGGAAGGGGCCGAGTGCCGGGACCGCGGCTGCCTCGCCCGCCGCGCCTGCCCGGTCGGCCGCGCCTACGCCCCGACGCCGGCGCAGGGGGCGTTCCACA
>JBCBYE010000098.1:0-9766 GCA_039816075.1 Pseudomonadota bacterium
ATCGACTGGAAATCGCGGACCATCGCCGGGTAGGGATGCGGCCCCGCCACCGTGCCGATGCAGTAGAACGTGTCGCGCACGTTGGTCACCCAGTCGCGCAGCGCCTCGTTCATTAACCTCGGGCCGCGCCACGCTCAAGGACGCCATGAACGAGGCGCTGCGCGACTGGGTGACCAACGTGCGCGACACGTTCTACTGCATCGGCACGGTGGCGGGGCCGCATCCCTACCCGGCGATGGTCCGCGATTTCCAGTCGATCATCGGCAAGGAGACGCGCGAGCAGATGATGGCGCGCGAGGGGCGACTGCCCGACAGCCTGGTGGCCTGCATCGGCGGCGGCTCCAACGCCATGGGCCTGTTCCACCCCTTCCTCGACGATCCCGACGTGCGGATCATCGGGGTGGAGGCCGGCGGCCACGGCGTGGACGAGCGGATGGAGCATGCCGCGAGCCTGACCGGCGGGCGCCCCGGCGTGCTGCATGGCAACCGGACTTACCTGCTGCAGGACGAGGACGGCCAGATCCTGGAGGGGCACTCGATCTCCGCCGGGCTCGACTATCCGGGCATCGGGCCGGAGCATGCCTGGCTGCACGACATGAAGCGCGTGGAATACGTCTCGGTCACCGATCGCGAGGCGCTGGACGCCTTCCAGCTGTGCTGCGAAGCGGAAGGGATCATCCCGGCCCTTGAACCCAGCCACGCTTTGGCGCATGCAGCGCGGCTCGCGCCGACGCTTCCCGCCGACCACCTGATGGTCATGAACATGTGCGGGCGGGGCGACAAGGACATCTTCACCGTGGCCGAAGCGCTCGGGGCGTCCATCTGATCCAAAGGAAGAAGCCCGCCGAGAAGACGGCCGGCAGCAGAGCCCCGAGGGGCTGACGAAAGGTTACGTTACGTGTCCAAATTCGAGGTGGGCGACATGGTCGTCCTGATCTCCGGTTCCATGCGCATGTCGGTGGAATCGGTCGACGATGAAACGGTGAGCGTGGTCTGGTGCCACGAAGGCAAGATCGGCCGCGACAGCTTTCACGAAGCGCTGCTCAACAAGTGGGAAGTGCGCGAGACCCATCACGGCGGCGACCGCGGCGGCCATCGCGGCGGACGGGACGACCGCGGCGGCGCGCGCGACGATCGCGGCGGCGGCTATCGCGGCGGACGGGATCGCGACGACCGGGACGACCGCGGCGGCTATCGCGGCGGCCGGGACCGGGATGATCGCGGCGACGACCGCGGCCGCGGCCGGGATGATCGCAAGACCGGCTGGGACGGCCGTCCGCGCGACAAGAAGTACTACCGTCGCGACGACTGAACCGTCCGCTGCCGAGCGGTCGCCCTGACGGGCGAAGACATGCCCTCCCCGTCCGCCTTGCGGCGGTCGGGGAGGCGCCGCGCGCCTCCGTCGTCGCGCCCCTCGACAAGCCGCGGCGCCCCGGCCAAAAGCGGCGAAGACGACGAGGGAGCCCGAACCACGCCATGACCCTGCCGACCGAGACCCGCATCGACCGCCGCTTCGCCGCGCTCCGCGCCGCCGGGCGCGCGGCCTTCGTGCCCTTCGTGATGGCGGGCGATCCCGATGCGGCTGCATTCGAAACGATCCTTCAGGGTCTGCCGGCGGCCGGCGCCGATCTGATCGAGGTCGGCATGCCCTTCACCGATCCCATGGCCGACGGTCCGGCGATCCAGCTCGCGGGCCAGCGCGCGCTGGCCGGGGGCATGACGCTGGACGCGACCCTGGCCGCCATCGCGCGGTTCCGCGAAGGCGATACGGACACGCCCGTTATTCTGATGGGCTACTACAACCCGATCTATTCGCGCGGCGTGGATCGGTTCCTGACCGAGGCCCGCGGCGCAGGCATCGACGGGCTCATCATCGTCGATCTGCCGCCGGAAGAAGACGCGGAGCTGTGCGTGCCGGCGCAGGCGGCGGGGCTGAACTTCGTGCGTCTCGCAACGCCGACGACCGATGCGCGGCGCCTGCCGGCGGTTCTGGGGAACACCTCGGGCTTCGTGTACTACGTCTCGATCACCGGCATCACCGGCGCGGCCGAAGCGGCCGCGGACGATGTCGGGCCGGAGGTGGCGCGCATCAAGGCCTCCACCGATCTGCCGGTCTGCGTGGGCTTCGGCATCAAGACGCCGGAGCGGGCGGCCGAGATCGCGCGGGTCGCCAACGGGGCCGTCGTCGGCTCCGCCATCGTGGAGCGGATCGCCCGCGGCGACGGGCCGGAGGCGGTGCTGGGCTTCGTGGCGGAGCTGGCCTCGGCCGCCCATGCGGCGCGAGGTCGAGCCGACGACTGCTGACGTCCGGCGTCGGCAGACGGACCGCACAGGCTTGCTCCGACGCGCGGCGGAGCGGAAGCTGAGGCTCCCGCCCCCGCCGATGGAGCCGACCGCCATGGCCGACCTGCACCCTGAGATTTCCGCCGATCTGGCCGATTGGATCGGCCGCCAGAAGATCTTCTTCGCCGCCACGGCCGCGCCGGAGGGCCTGGTCAACGTCTCGCCTCGCTCGACCAAACAGTTCCGGGTGACGGGCGCCCACGAGGTCTGCTGGCTGTCGATGCTGGGCAGCGGCAACGAAACGGCGGCGCATCTGCGCCTGTCGCCCCGCGCCACGGTGATGTTCTGCGCGTTCGAGGGGCCGCCGCGGATCCTGCGCCTCTACGGCGAGGCGGAGAACCTCTATGCCGGTTCGGCGGGCTATGCCGCGGCGCTCGCCGCGCATTTCGACGGAGAGGCGCCGCGATCCGCCCGGCAGATCATCCGACTGCGCGTCGAGCGTGTGCAGACCTCCTGCGGCTACGGCGTCCCCCTGTTCGACTACAAGGACGACCGTCCCAACCTGCAGCGCTGGGCCGACGCCAAAAGCGACGACGAACTCACGACCTACCTGCGCGAGCGCAACGCGGTCAGCTTCGACGGCTTCGACACCGGCCTTCCGGCCGAGACCTGAGGGCTCAGGCGGCGGAGGCCTTCTGGCTTTCGTTCAGGCCCATGGTCAGGATCGCGGAACTGAGCAGGATCACCGCGAGGGCGCCGGAATAGAAGATCTCCGCCGAGCGGCGCGGATCCGCCTCGAACCCGCCGAAGATCACGTAGACCTCCGTCAGCAGCAGCACCAGGATCAGCGGCCCGGCGCAGGTCAGGTCGCGGAAGACCAGGAACTGCTTGATGTTGATGCGGTCCGCTTCGGTGGTGGATCGGCTGAACAGCAGCGCGCAATTGAGCAGCGCGTAGGCGAAGACCGGCACGCTGGAAAAGACGTAGCTGAGCGCGTCGAAGGTGACGATGACCTCGGCGCTGGCCGCCGGAATGCTCGCCAGATAGGCGTCGTTCTTGATCAGCTTCACCAGCATCATCAGCAGCACGCCGACGGAGTAGGCGATGATCAACTGGTTGAGGCGGCGGAACATGGGCTGCTGGCGCATGTTCACGCGGGCCGGCATCTCGGTGTTCTCGTAGAGCAGGAACAGGAACGAGACGATCTTGCAGGCCGAAACGAAGGCGACGAGGTCCGGCTGCGGCACGAAGCTGCGCGCGACCACCAGGGCGATGCCGTAGGCGAGGATCACCAGACCGAGATCGCGCATGACCCGCGCCATGATGCGATCCCAGGCGCGTCCGCGATGCACCATGTCGAGGTCGTCGTTCACCAGGCGTCGTGTCCCGCTGACGGGCGGCGAGCCGCGCCCCTTCCGCGCAAATAAGCGGCGGCGACGGGGCGGTCAATGCGGCGCGCGCGCGGGTCGCGGGCGCGGACCGGCCGTCGCGACGGATGCAGGCGCCGGCCGCATGCGGGCGCTTCGGCCTCGACCGCGTCGGCGGCGCGCCGATCTCAGAACGGAACGTCGTCCGCGGCGGTGACGAACTTGGCCACCACATGCTTCGTCCCGGCCTTCTCGAAGGCGACGGTCAGCTTGTCGCCCTCCATCGCCTCCACCGCGCCGTAGCCGAACTTCTGGTGGAACACCCGGTCGCCTATGCCGAACGCGGTCACCGCCTCCACGTCGATCACGAGGTTGGACGCTTCGCGCGGGCTGCTCAGCTGCCGGCGGCCGGCGCGCGACTGCATGCGCCGCCAGCCGGGGGAGTTGTAGGCGTCGGCCCGGCTCGCCCGATCTTCCAGCACCGATCCCTTGGAGACGCCCGGAATGTCCGGAACGACGTTCGAACGGGGCGCCGCGGCGCCGAAGCCGCCGCCGTACAGGCCGGGGGGCGTCAGAACCTCCACGTGCTCTTCGGGCAGTTCGTCGATGAAGCGGGAGGGCAGCGCGTTCTGCCAGCGGCCGTAGATCTGGCGGTTGGCGGCGAAGCAGATGGTCAGGTGCTGCTCCGCCCGGGTCAGGCCCACATAGGCGAGGCGGCGTTCCTCCTCCAGGCCCTTGAGGCCGCTTTCATCCATGCTCCGCTGCGAGGGAAACAGGCCGTCCTCCCACCCCGGCAGGAACACGGCCGGGAACTCCAGACCCTTGGCCGCGTGCAGGGTCATGATCGACACCTTCTCCCCGTCGCCGCCGCCGTCGTTGTCCATGACCAGCGCGACATGTTCGAGAAAGCCCTGCAGGTTCTCGAACTCGCCCAGCGCGTTGACCAGCTCCTTGAGGTTTTCGAGCCGTCCCGGCGCCTCGGGCGATTTCTCGGACTGCCAATGGGCGGTGTAGCCGCTTTCGTCGAGGATCGTCTCGGCGAGCCGCTGATGCGGCGTTTCGGCCAGCACCGCGCCGTGCCAGCGGCCTATGCCCTCCACCAGCTCGCGCAGCGCATTTCGGCCGCGGGCGGGGATCAGCTCCCGCTCCACCACCAGCTTGGCGCCTTCCACAAGGCCGACGCCGGCCTCACGCGCCGTGGTCTGGATGATGGCCTGCGCCTTGTCGCCCAATCCGCGCTTGGGCGTGTTGACGATGCGCTCGAACGCCAGTCCGTCGGCGGGGGAGACGGCGAGCCGCAGGTAGGCCATGGCGTCGCGGATCTCCATCCGCTCATAGAACCGCGGGCCGCCGATGACGCGATAGGGCAGACCGATGGCGAGAAAGCGATCCTCGAAGGCGCGCATCTGGAAGCTGGCGCGCACCAGGATCGCCATGTGATCGAGCGAGACGGGCGCGTGGCCGCGCGTGCCCCGCTGCATCGCCTCGACCTCCTCGCCGATCCAGCGCGCCTCCTCGTCGCCGTCCCAATGGCCGATCAGGCGCACCTTTTCGCCGCCCTCCGCCTCGGTCCAAAGGGTCTTGCCGAGGCGTCCCTCGTTGCCGCGGATCACGCCGGAGGCGGCGGCGAGGATATGGGCGGTGGAGCGGTAGTTCTGCTCCAGCCGGATCACCTGCGCGCCGGGAAAATCCTTCTCGAAGCGCAGGATGTTGCCCACCTCGGCCCCGCGCCAGCCGTAGATCGACTGGTCGTCGTCGCCGACGCAGCAGATGTTCCGCTCCCCCGCCGCCAGCAGGCGCAGCCACAGGTACTGAACGGCGTTGGTGTCCTGATACTCGTCCACGAGGATGTAGCGGAACCGGGATCGCCAATCGGCCAGCACGTCCTCATGCCGCTGGAAGATGTGCACCACGTGCAGCAGCAGATCGCCGAAATCGACGGCGTTCAGCTCCTTCAGGCGACGTTGATACAGCGTGTAGAGTTCGCCGCCGCGATGGTTGAAGGCGGCGGCCTCGTCGGCGGGCAGCTGCTCCGGCCCCCAGCCACGGTTCTTCCACCGGTCGATCAGCCCGGCGAGCATCCGCGGCGGCCAACGCTTTTCATCGATGTTCTCGGCCTGGATCAGCTGCTTCATCAGGCGCAGCTGGTCGTCGGCGTCGAGGATCGTGAAGTTGGAGTTGAGCTCCACCAGCTCCGCGTGCCGACGCAGGATCTTGTTGCCGAGGCTGTGGAAGGTGCCGAGCCAGGGCATCCCCTCCACCGCGCGGCCCACCAGCCCGCCGACGCGGGTCTTCATCTCCCGCGCGGCCTTGTTGGTGAAGGTGACGGCGAGGATCTCCCACGGGCGCGCGCGGCCGGTCTGGAGGATGTGCGCGATGCGGCAGGTCAGCGCGCGGGTCTTGCCGGTGCCGGCGCCGGCGAGCACGAGGACCGGGCCGTCCAGCGCCTCCACCGCGTCGCGCTGCGGCGAGTTGAGACCGTCCAGATAGGGGGCCGGCCGCGCCGCCATGGCGCGGGCGCTGAGCGGGACGCGCGATTCGGCCTCGGCGGCCTCGAAGGCGTCGAAATCATCGGCGGATGTCATGGGATCGAGGATAACGCAGGCGCGCGCGACGTTAAAGCTTCGTTCTCGGGATGTTCGCGCGACGCCGGGTCTCGCCCCGAACCGCTCGCGCCGCCGTGAAGAGTGTTGGGGAAACCGGCCGCGACCCCCTACATTGACCCAGGAAAAGGGAGGCCCCGACCCATGTTCTTTCTGCGCAAAAACGTCGACATGCCCACTGCCGCCACGGCGCTGCCCGGACGGGCGGACGCCCTGCCGACGGCCGAGCTTCACCACGTCAACGGACGCCCGCTGAAGGGCCCGCATCCGGAAGGCATGCAGACGGTCGTGTTCGGCATGGGCTGCTTCTGGGGGGTCGAACGCCTGTTCTGGGGACTGGACGGCGTCTGGGTCACCTCGGTCGGCTATGCCGCCGGCGTGACCCCCAACCCCACCTATCGCGAGGTGTGCACCGGCCGCACCGGCCACAACGAGGTGGCGCAGGTGGTCTTCGACCCCGCCAGGATCCCGTTCGAGCGGCTGCTTAAAGTGTTCTGGGAGGGGCATGATCCGACGCAGGGCATGCGCCAGGGCAACGACGTGGGCACCCAGTACCGATCCGGCATCTACTATGCCGACGAGGCGCAGAAGGCGGCGGCGGAGGCCAGCAAGACCCTGTTCCAGACCCGGCTGGACGCCAAGGGACTGGGCCGCATCACGACGGAGATCGTGCCGGCGCCGGAGTACTACTTCGCCGAAGACTATCACCAGCAGTACCTGTCCAAGAACCCGGGCGGCTATTGCGGCCTGGGCGGCACCGGCGTCAGCTGCCCCATCGGCGTCGACGCCTGAGCCCCCGGCTGCCGCGTCGGGCGCCGCGCAAGCGGCCCTGCGCTCGCCCTGGCGAGCGCGCGCAGGCCATGGCCTGCGCCGGCGGAGCCAGCTCCGCCGAGGGCCGCGACGGGCCGGGCGCCTGGGCGCGTCGGCCCGCCGGGTGCGGAACGGCAGGCTCCGGCGCTTGCATCGAGCCCCGGCAGGGGGCAGCAACGGCGCTCCCCTGATCCGCGCGAGATCCTGCCATGCCTACCTGGACCGCCCTGACCACCCTGCCGGGCGAGACGCCGGCCTATGCTCTGGGCGAGGCTGTGGAAGAGATCTCGCCCGCGCCCCATGCGCTCGCGGTGCTGGAGGTGGAGGACGGCTCCGGCTTGTGGGAGGTCGGCGCCTACTACGATGCGCCGCCCGACGGCGTGGCGCTGGACCTGCTGGCGGCCTCCGCCGGCGCGCGGCCCTTCGCCGTGTCGCGGCTCGAGGATACCGACTGGGTCGCCCAGGTGCGCCGGGAGCTGTCGCCCGTTCCCGCCGGACGCTTCATCGTTCATGGCGGGCATGACCGTGCGGCCGTGCCGCTCAACCGGATCGGCCTGGAGATCGAGGCCGCGATGGCCTTCGGCACCGGCCATCACGGCACCACGCGCGGCTGCCTGGAGGCATTGGAGCGGCTGATCCGCGACGGCGCGCGGCCGCGACGGGCCCTCGACGTCGGCGCCGGCACCGGCGTGCTGGCCATGGCCGCCTCCGCGGCGCTGCGCATCCCGTCGATCGCCACGGACATCGACCCCGTGGCCGCGCGCACCTGCCTCGCCAACGCCCGCGCCAACGGCCTGGCCCCATGGATGCGCTGCGGCGTCGCCGCGGGCACGCGCGCGCCGCTGATCCGCGCCGCGGCGCCCTACGATCTGGTCTTCGCCAACATCCTGGCCCGCCCGCTCAAGCGGCTGGCGCCCGAAATCGCACGGATCTGCGCGCCCGGCGGCACGGCGATCCTCTCCGGCCTGCTCGACGCCCAGGCGCCGGGGGTGGAGGCGTCCTGGCGCGGCCACGGCTTCGTCCGCCGCTTCGCGATCCGCCGCGAAGGCTGGACCACGCTCGCCCTGCGCCGCGCCCCCTGAAACGCAGCGCGCCGCCGCCCGGTCGGGGCGACGGCGCGCGAAAACCGCTCGCGATGAAGCGGGTGGTCAGCGGGCGAGGCGCCCCGCGAGGTCGTCGAGGTCGACGCCGTCAAGGCCGAGATCGCGGCGCTGCGCGACGGTCAGGGAATGCAGGTCGTCCGACGTTTCGCGCGCCAGGTTCCAGCGGCGGAGACGGGACACGGCGGAGCGGGCGAAGGTGTTGAGGCTTGCGGACATCTCGGATCTCCTAAGGCGCGAGCGATGCTGTTGCGGTTTCCCGCTTCCATCGTGCGGGATGCCGGGCATGTAGAAGGCGCCCAAGAGATGGGCAACCAGCGGTTTTTGCATGCCGCCCATGCGCGCGACGCATAGCGAATTAAGGTTTAGACACAGTTACTTGGCGATGTCGCAAACGACGGCGTCGGCGTCGCGAACGGGCGCCGAAAGCCTCGGCGCCGGGCCGCATGCGACGCCGCGGCGCCGGTTTCGCGACGGGTCGCGCCGGAACGGGACTCTTTTAAAATGTTCGCATTTCGTGCTACCCGTTGCGGGACGGCCACGGCGCAGCAGAATTGCCGGGCGCAGGCGAGGGCGAGCATGCGGGTGATCGGCGTGGATCCGGGGCTGAGGCGCACCGGCTGGGGGGTGGTCGACTCGGTCGGCGGCCGGCTGAAGCATGTCGCCAACGGCGTGTGCGAAAGCCGGGGCGAGGATCTCGCGACGCGCCTGCTCAGCCTGTTCGACCAGCTGGCGGACGTGCTGGCCTCGCACAGGCCCCAAACCGCGGCGGTGGAGCACACCTTCGTCAACAAGGACGCCGCCGGCACGCTGAAGCTGGGCCAGGCCCGCGCCGTCGCCCTGCTGGTCCCCGCCCAGGCCGGTCTGCCCGTGGCCGAATACGCGCCCAACGCGGTCAAGAAGGCGGTGGTCGGCGTCGGTCATGCGGACAAGAAGCAGGTGGAGCACATGGTGCGCCTGACCCTGCCGGGCGCGACGCTCGCCGGCGCCGACGCGGCCGACGCGTTGGCGGTCGCCCTCTGCCACATCTGGCAGGCGCGCGCCGGCTCCAAGCTGGAGGCGGCGCTGGCCGCCGCCGAGGGTCGGCGATGATCGGCAAGCTCTCCGGCAGGATCGACTACGTGGCCGACGATCATGCGCTGATCGAGGTGGGCGGCGTCGGCTACATCGTCTACGCCGCAGACCGCGTGCTCGCGACGCTGCAGCCCGGCGAGGCGGCGGCCTTCTACACCGAGCTCGTCGTCCGCGAGGACCTTCTGCAGCTCTATGGCTTTCCGACGCTGGCCGAGAAGGAATGGCACCGGCTCCTGACCTCCGTGCAGGGCGTGGGGGCCAAGGTGGGGCTCGCGATCCTCGGCGTCCTCGGCCCGGAGGGCACGAGCCGGGCGCTCGCCCGCGGCGACGCCGTGGCGATCCGCGGCGCGCCGGGCGTCGGACCGAAGCTGGCGCAGCGCATCGTCAACGAGCTCAAGGGCAAGGCCCCGGCGTTGATGGCCCTCGGCGCGGGCGGGGCGAAAGCGGCCCTGCCCTCGCAAGGCGAGGGCGCGCAGGCCTCGCCTGCGCCGGCGGAGCCAGCTCCGCCGAGGGCCGCGGCGGGCCGGGC
>JBCBYE010000793.1:0-1924 GCA_039816075.1 Pseudomonadota bacterium
CGCGTACGCGCACGTCGTCGTTGCCGATCTTCTCCAGCGCCTGGACGATGGCCTCGGACGAGCCCTGCACGTCCGCCTTCACCAGCACCGGCAGCTCGGCCACGTCGGCATCGGCCTGGGCCTGGGCCAGCAGCTGATCCAGCGTCGCGCGGTTGCCCGACGCGGCCTGCTTCTCGCGCGCCGACCGCTGGCGGTACTCGGCGATCTCGCGCGCCTCCGCCTCGCTCTCGACCACGTTCAGAACGTCGCCGGCCTCGGGCGTGCCCTGCAGGCCCAGCACCTCGACGGGGCGCGACGGGCCGGCCGCGTCCACGCGGTCGCCCTTGTCGTCGACCAGGGCGCGCACGCGGCCCCACTGCTCGCCCACGACGAAGATGTCGCCGCGCTTGAGCGTGCCGCGCTGCACCAGAACCGTGGCCACGGGTCCGCGGCCGGTGTCCAGCTTGGCCTCGATCACCGCGCCCTCGGCCCGGCGGTCGGGGTTGGCCTTCAGCTCCAGGATCTCCGACTGCAGGGCCACGGCCTCCAGCAGCGTGTCGATGCCCTGGCCGGTCATGGCCGAAACCTCGACGTCCTGCACGTCGCCGGACATGGCCTCCACGACCACCTCATGCTGCAGCAGGTCCGTGCGCACCTTCTGCGGGTCCGCGGCCGGGCGGTCGATCTTGTTGATCGCCACGATCATCGGCACCTCGGCCGCCTTGGCGTGGGCGATGGCCTCGATCGTCTGGGGCATCACCGCGTCGTCGGCGGCGACCACCAGGATGACGATGTCCGTCACCTGGGCGCCGCGCGCGCGCATCGAGGTGAAGGCCGCGTGGCCCGGCGTGTCCAGAAAGCTGACCAGCGCGCCCGACGGCGTCTTCACCTGATAGGCGCCGATATGCTGGGTGATGCCGCCGGCCTCGCCCTGCACCACGTTCGCCTGCCGGATCTTGTCCAGCAGCGAGGTCTTGCCGTGGTCCACATGGCCCATGATCGTGACCACCGGGGGGCGCGGCTGCAGATCGTCGTCGCGATCCTCCACCGTCTCGATCGCGTCCTCGACGTCGGCCTCGGACACGCGCTGCACCTTGTGGCCGAATTCCTCGACCAGCAGCTCCGCCGTCTCGGCGTCCAGCGTGTCGTTGATGGTGACCATCATGCCGTTCTTGAACAGCGCCTTGACCAGGTCCGCCGCCCGCTCGGTCATGCGGTTGGCCAGCTCCTGCACGGTGATCGCGTCGGGCACCTTGACGTCCCGTACCACCTTCTCGCGCGCCTCGCCGCCGCCCTGCTGGCGGCGCTGACGCTCCTGCTTGCGGCGCATGGAGGCGAGCGAGCGCTGCCGCCCGCCCTCGTCGCCCGACGTGGCGCGGGAGATGGTCAGCTTGCCGGCGCGGCGCCGCTCGTCGGCGCCGCGGCCGCGGCCGGGCTCCTGCCGCTTGGCCGGGCCCTCGTTGCGCTTGGGCGGCGTGCCGCGCGGCGCGCGGCGCTCCTCGCCCTCGGCCGGGGGGGCCGGGGCGGCGGCCGGATCCGGCTGGCGCGCGCGGCTGGCCGCGTCGGCCTTGGCCTTGGCGGCCTTCTCTTCCTCGGCCTTCTTGCGCGCGGCCTCCTCGGCGGCGGCCTTCTCGCGCGCTTCGGCCTCTTCGCGTTCGCGGCGGATCTGCGCCTCGCGCTCCTCGCGCTCGCGCTCGCCCTTCTCGCGCAGCAGGCGCTCGCGCTCCTGATCGCGGGCCTTGGCGTCGGCCGCCTCCTGGGCGCGGCGGGCGCCCTCGTTCTTCTTGGCGGCCTCCAGGGCCTTCTTGCGGCGCTCGTATTCCTCGGGGCTCAGCTGCTGCAGCACCGCGCCGCGCTTGGGGCGCGCGGGCTTGGCGCCGGGGGCGCCGCCGCCGCCCGGACGTCCGCCGCCCGCCTGGGCGCGGCCTGCGCCGCCCGACGGTCC
>JBCBYE010000654.1:0-2588 GCA_039816075.1 Pseudomonadota bacterium
CCTCCAGCCGCGCGCGGTCCGGGCGTTCTGAACCTGCCGGGGGTGCCGGGGCCGTCCGCCGGGCGGTCAGGCGGGCGGTCAGGCGGGCGGGCGGTCGTGCGGGCGTCGGCGTGGAAAACGCGCGGCGTCGGCGCCAGGCCGCGCCCCCAAAACGGGTTTCCCATCGACGGCTGGACTTGAGCCATCCTTCTCGACAGGGAGGTCGCCATGGGCCCGCACGAACCGACCGATGAAGAGCGGGCCGTGGGCCGCGCTTTGCGATCGCTTCGCGAGGCGGCGGAAAGCGGGGATGCGGGGTCGGTTTTTTTTGATGCTGCATCAAAGGCCTGCATCGGCCGCGTCGCAATGTCCTACTTCTCGTGCGTGCGTGTCCGTCGGCACGTCGCCGCCCCCAGAAGACGGCGGCGACGGCGGCATGGGACGTTCAAGGGGCGGGCTGACCCCCAAGATCCTTGCGCCGATCGACGCGGCAGGACGGCCGATCCGCCTGACCCCGACGGCGGGCCGGGCCGGCGTCGGGCCGGTCGCGCTCGGCTTGATGCAGGAGCTGGCCAAGGGCGCGACGCTCATCGCCGACCGCGCCTGCGGCCCCGACGCGATCCGTGGTCCGGCTGCGACGCGCGGGGCTTGGGCCGACAGTCCGTCGCGCGTGATCCGCAGGGACAGCTTCGGCGTCTCGGGCCGGGTCTATCGGCGACGGAACCTCGTCGAGCGGGTCTTCGATCGGCTCAAGCCGTTCCGGGGTCTCGCCCCCCGCCGCGACCGCTCGCCCAAGACCTTCATCGCCGCCGCGACGCGCGCCGCCGCCCGCATCCGGCTGGCTTCGAATGAGTCCGCGCCCTAGGCTGGGTCCCCGGCGGCGCCGGCCGAGGCCATCGGCGCGGGGCCGCTCAAAAAAACGCATCTGGGAGGATACCATGGCCTACGACTACATCGTGGTCGGCGCGGGCAGCGCCGGCTGCGCGCTCGCCGCGCGTCTGAGCGAGGATCCCGAGGTCTCGGTGCTGGTCATCGAGGCGGGACCGATGGACGAAGAGCAGGCGATCCACATCCCCGCCGCCTTTCCCAAGCTGTTCAAGACGCCGCTGGACTGGGATTTCGAGACGGAGCCGCAGGAGAGCTGCGCGGGACGCTCGCTGTATTCGCCGCGGGGGCGGATGCTGGGCGGCTGTTCGTCGATGAACGCGATGATCTACCAGCGCGGCGCGCCGGCCAATTACGAGAGCTGGAACGGCGGCAACGTCGTCGGCTGGGGCTGGAAGGACGTGCTGCCGTTCTTCGTGAAGGCGGAGAACAACGAACGCATCGACGGGCCGCTGCATGGCAAGGGCGGGCCGCTGAACGTGATGGAGCAGCGCGATCCGAACCCGTTGTCGAAGGCGCTGGTGCAGGCCGCCGAGGAGCAGGGCTATCCGCTGAACGACGATTTCAACGACGGCGTTCAGGAGGGGTTCGGGATGTATCAGGTGACCCAGCGCGGCGGCATGCGCGGCTCCGCCGCCGTGAGCTATCTGCACCCGGCGATGGAGCGGGAGAACCTGACCGTGCTGACCCTGGCGCTGACCCGCCGCGTGGTGATCGAGGGCGGCCGCGCCGTGGGCGTGGAGGTCGAGGTCGCGGGCGAGGCGGGGCCGGAGACGCGGGTGGAGCGCGCCGCGCGCGAGGTGATCCTCAGCGCGGGGGCCTACGGTTCGCCCCACATTCTGATGCTGTCGGGCGTCGGCCCTCGCGCGCAGCTGGAGGCGCAGGGCATAGAGGTGCTGCGCGACATGCCGGGCGTGGGCGCGAACCTGCAGGACCACCTGATGGCGCCGGTGGCCTACCATTGCACGCAGGAGATCACGCTGGCCAATGCCGAGAGCGAGGAGGAGATGGCCAAGATCGCCGAGGGGATGGGGATGCTCACCTCCAACATCGGCGAAGCGGGCGGCTTTCTGACGGTGATGGAGGGGGCGGAGGCGCCGGACCTGCAGTTCCACTTCGCGCCCAGCTGGTTCATCCTGGACGGCGGCGGCAATCCCGAGGGGCATGGACTGACGCTGGCCCCCGGCATCGTGGGGACCAAGAGCCGAGGCGCCGTGACGCTGCGCTCGGCCGATCCGCACGACAAGCCGGCGGTGGATACCGGGGCCTATTCGGATCCCGAGGGGCATGACCTGGCGGTGGTGGTGGAGGGCGTGAAGATCGCGCGCCGGCTGCTGAACTCCGCCGCCTTCGACGCCTATCGCGGCGAGGAGCATCTGCCCGGACCCGACGTTCAGTCGGACGAGGACCTGGGCGAGTTCGTCAGGCAGTACAGTCAAACGATCTACCACCCGGTGGGGACCTGCAAGATGGGCTCCGACGAGATGGCGGTGGTGGATGCGGCGCTGCGCGTGCACGGCGTGTCGGGACTGCGCGTGGCGGACGCGTCGATCATGCCGAGCATAGTGAACGCCAACACCAACGCGCCGTCGATCATGATCGGCGAAAAATGCGCGGCGATGATCCGCGGCGCGGCCTGAGCGAGCGGGAGGGGGGCCTTGCGGAGCGCTGCGCGCGCGCGACCGCCGGCCCCCCTCCCTGTCCCTCCCCCCGGCGGGGGGAGG
>JBCBYE010000373.1:0-4866 GCA_039816075.1 Pseudomonadota bacterium
CGTCGCCGCGGCCGCCGACGATGAGGTCGGCGCCGCGGCCGCCGCCGATGACGTCGTCGCCGGCATGCCCGCGGATGTCGTCGCCGCCGGCGCCGCCGAAGAGCGCGTCGGCGCCGCCGTTGCCGAAGAGCGCGTCGGCGCCGTCGTCGCCCGCGATCTCGTCCGCGCCGGAGCGGCCGCGCAGACGGTCCGCGCCCAGCCCCCCCGAGAGGATGTCGTCGCCGCCGCCGCCGTCGAGCAGATCGGCCCCGTCGTCGCCGTCGATCTCGTCCGCGCCGCCCAGGCCGCGCAGGATGTCGTCGTCGTCGCCGCCGAGGATGCGGTTGTCCCCGGCGCCGCCGACGATCAGATCGTCGCCTTCGCCGCCGTCCACGAGCCCTTCGATGCGGCCGAGACGGCCGATGTAGACGTCGTCCAGCCGCTCCAGCGTCACGTCGCCGAGGATGACGCCGGTGTTGCGCACGATGTCGACGCCGATGTCGCCCTCGTAGGCGATGCCCTCGCTTTCGAGCGAGCCGGAGTTGAAGAGCTTGAAGGTCTGGCCCCGGCTCGCGGCGTTGT
Source organism: Pseudomonadota bacterium (assembly GCA_039816075.1). Taxonomy (GTDB): domain Bacteria; phylum Pseudomonadota; class Alphaproteobacteria; order Rhodobacterales; family Rhodobacteraceae; genus Albimonas. The sequence goes on from JBCBYE010000373.1 coordinate 562, forward strand.
GGTCGATGGTGGAGCGGGTGTCGTTGAAGCTGGCGATGCGGCCGGAGTTGAAGATGGTCATGGCGCTGGTGTCGGTGAAGAAGGCGCGGTCGCGGCCGACCAGCTCGCCGGTGTTGATGATGGTGGAGACGCCGGCGCCGCCGAGGGCGTTGAGGAAGCTCAGCGCCGAGCTGCCGCCGGAGATGACGCCATGGTTGGTCAGGGTCAGCGCCACGTCGCGCACGGAGACCCCGGCGAGGCCGACGATTTCGCCGTGATTGACCAGATCGAGGCCGGCGTTCGCCTCCACCGCCGTGCCGTCTAAATCGAGGTCGCGCGAGGTGAAGGCGGTGATCGTGCCGAAGTTCTGCAGGACCGCCGCCTCGAGGAACTGGATGCCGTGCTGCACGCCGATGACGGCGCCGTGGTTGACGACGGTCGCCTGCGCCTCGGCCCGGATGCCGTTGGCGGCCTCGGCGAGTATGCGGGCGCCCTCGCCGATGGCGAGGGTGCTGGGCCCGTCGCCGTCGAGGCGCACGGCGTCGGCGCCGAAGGCGATGAGGGCGCTGCGGTCGCCCAGCACGATGTCGGCGCCGCCCTGGGCGGTCAGCGCATGGTCGTCGTCGCTGAAGATCTGCACGTCGTTGGCGAGCAGCGCGTCCTCGTCCGGCGCGAGGGCGATCTGCACGCCGGATCCGCCGGCGGAGGCGGTGATGAACTGGGTCATGCCGGGTCCTTGGGAAAGCGGAGGCGAGGCGCGGGGCGGATCGGGGGTCGGGTTTCAGGGTCGGGTTTCAGGGTCGGGGGGCCGGCGGTCGAGCCCGCGTCAGAGGATGAAGTCGGAGGCATCGGCATCGGCGAAGGCGAGCCCCTTTATGAGGACCGAGCCGGTTCCGCCCATGGCGTCGAGGTCGAGGAAGGTCGCCCCCCCGCCGGCGGAGGAGAGGGCCGGGGCGACCACCGAGTTGAACTGGCCGGCGAAAAGGCCGAAGGCCTGCAGGTCGATGACGTCGGTTCCGTTTTCGAAATCGGTGATCTCGTCCTCGCCGGCGCGGCGGTTGAACACGAAGGTGTCGATGAACTGGCCGCCGGTCATCACGTCGTCGCCCCGGCCGCCGATGAGCAGATCGGCGCCGCGGCCGCCGCCGAGCACGTCGTCCCCGCCATGGCCGCGCAGCTCGTCGCCGCCGGCGCCGCCGAAGAGCTCGTCGTCGCCGGCATGGCCGCGCAGATCGTCCAGGCCGTCGCCGCCCGAGAGCGCGTCGTCGCCGGCCTTGCCCCTGAGCGCGTCGTCGTCGGCGCCGCCGTCGAGGGCGTCGTCGCCGGCGCCGCCGACGAGCAGGTCGTTCCCCTCGTCGCCCGAGAGGCTGTCGTCGCCGCCGCGGCCGCGCAGCGCGTCGTCCTGGGCCCCGCCGAGGAACGCGTCGGCGGCGGCGCCGCCGACCAGCACGTCCGCGCCGGCCCCGCCCTCGACCGTGCCCTCGACCTCGCCGGCGCGGCCGATATAGCGGTCGTCGCCGTCGTCGAGGCGGATGTCGCCGATCATCAGGCCGGCGTTCTCGATCTCGTCCGCGACGTCCGATCCGTCGTAGGACCGCTCGTCGCCGGACACCGTGCCGGTGTTGGCGAGCGTGTTGACGCCGGCGCCGGAGCCGGGCGTTCCGGCATCGATGCCGATCCGCCCGCCGACGATCAGGCCGGAATTGACCGTCTGCAGCAGGCTGGCGACGGCCTTGACGCCGATGAGTTCGCTGGCGATCTCGCCCGAGTTCAGCAGGGTCGTCGTGTTGGTCCCGGCATCGCGGAGATGGACGCCCGAGAGCGCGCCGTCGATGCGGCCGGAATTGCGGATCGAGGCGCCGCGCGTGTCCAGCATCACCGCGTCGTCGCCGACGATGTCGCCGAAATTGGCCAGGCGGCCGCCGTGGTTCAGCAGCACGCCCTGGGACGCAGCGCCGCCGGTGATCGTGCCGAAATTGACGATGTCGGCCGTGCCCGACACGATCACCGCCCCGTCCGCGGCGTTGACGACGCCGGCGTTGCGGATCGACAGATCGCCGGCGGAGAAGACGCCGGCGCCCTGGGAGGCGAGGATCAGCGCCTCGTCGCCGATGTCGAGGAGCGAGTCGCCGCCCCCGACCAGGTCCACGGCGTCGTCGGCGAAGCTGACCAGGGCGGCGCCGGTCCCCAGCACCACGACGTTGTCGCCGGCGCCGGTCAGCGCCTCGGCGGCGTCGGCGAAGATCTGCACCTCGTTGGCGAGGACGGCGTCCTCGCCCGCGCTCAGCGAGAGGCCCACGCTGGTTCCGGCCCCGCCGGAGACGGTGATGAATTGGGTCACGGCTGTTCTCCCCCGAACCCGGCCCCGGGCCGAGCGCTGATCTGGATGGCGGCGTTCGGGGGGGGAACAGCGGGGGGGAGAGGTTTATTCCCTACAAAATGAAATCCGAGGCGTCGGCCTGCGCGAATTGCAGCCCTTCGATCAGGACGGAGCCCTGGCCGCCGATGACCGCGAGGTCGAGGAACGTGGCGCCGCCGCCGGCGGAGCGCAGGGCGGGCAGCACCTCGGCGTTGAACTGGGCGGCGAAGAAGCCGAAGGCCTGCAGGTCGATGACGTCGGTTCCGTTTTCGAAATCGGTGATGACGTCGTCGTCGTTGCGGCGGCGGATCACGAAGGTGTCGGTGAACTGGCCGCCGGTGAGCATGTCGTCGCCGCGGCCGCCGAGGATGAGGTCCGCGCCGCGGCCGCCGCCGAGGCTGTCGTCGCCGGCATGGCCGCGCAGGGTGTCGCCGCCGGCGCCGCCCGACAGGGTGTCGTCGCCCGCGTTGCCGTTCAGCACGTCGAGGCCGTCCTCCCCCACGAGGCTGTCGTCGCCGGCCTTGCCGCGCAGGACGTCGTCGTTCTCGCCGCCGAAGAGGTCGTCGTCGCCGCCGCCGCCGTTCAGAACGTCGTTCTGCGTGCCGCCGAAGAGGCTGTCGTCGCCGTGCCCGCCGCCCAGCAGGTCGGCGCCGTCGTCGCCTTGCAGCACGTCGTCGCCGCCGTTGCCGCGCAGGGTGTCGCCGTTGGCGCCGCCGAGAAAGCTGTCGGCCTGGGCGCCGCCGATCAGCCGGTCCGAGCCGGCGCCGCCGTCGACGGACCCCTCGATCCGGCCCTGGCGGCCCTGGTAGTCGTCGTCGGCGCCGGCGAAGACGATGTCGCCGACGATGCGGCCGGTGTTGATGACCTCGCCACGGCCGCTGAAGATTTCGATCGCTCCGGCGAGCCCCTCGATCAGGCCGGAATTGGCGATGGCGAAGAGTGCGAAGGAAGACGGGTTGTCCAGCTCCATCACCGAGGAGCCGTCGTCGGAGCTGAGAATCCGGCCGGAATTAGTGAGCTGCACGGACATGTTGAAGATCTCGACCGCCGCGAACTCCGCGAGGATGTCGCCGGAGTTGATGATCTCGGCCGCGGAGCTCGTGGCGCTGGAGCGGTCGAGGGCGATCCCGGAGGAGCCTGAGATGACGCCGGAGTTGATGATTTCCATCCGCTCGCCCAGGATCGCCGTGCTGATGGCGACGATGGTCCCGAAATTCTGCAGTCCCACGCCATCGTTCGCCTCGATGCCGTCGTCGCCGAGCGATTCGATCACCCCGTAGTTGAAGACCAGGCCGTCATCCATGACGATGGCGGATTCGGTGGCGGAGCGGATCGTGCCGCGATTGCTGAGGAGGAGATCGCCCAGCGCCTCGATGGCCTCATCGCGGCCCTCGATCACGGCGCCCTGCGCCACCGACAGCTCGTAATCGCCGTTGACCCCCGTCAGGTCGAAGGTCGGCGCGTCGCCGAAGCCCAGCACGGCGGCGCCGGCGAGCAGCGTGACGACGGCGTCGTCCAACGCGGTGACGGCGCTGGCCTGATCGTTGATGAAGCGCACGTCGGCGGCGAAGACGAGGATGTCGTCCAAGGCCAAGGCCTGGGACGCGTTGGGCGCGACCGAAGCGCTGATGATGGTGGTGGTCATGGTGGATCCCCCTGCGGCGCGCGGCGCCCTGCCCATGGCGGCCCCGGATCGGGGCGGCGTTCACGGACAGTGTCGCCGCGCGCGCGGCGAACGCAAGCCGCGCGCGCAGGGGGGGGGCGCCCCGCGGGCGCGGGGCGCCGGGGCCGGCGCGGCGCGTCAGAGCACGAAGTCGCTCGCGTCCGCCTGGGCGAATTGCAGCCCTTCGATCAGGACGGAGCCCTGGCCGCCGATGACCGCGAGGTCGAGGAACGTGGCGCCGCCGCCGGCGGAGCGCAGGGCGGGCAGCACCTCGGCGTTGAACTGGGCGGCGAAGAAGCCGAAG
>JBCBYE010000186.1:0-7448 GCA_039816075.1 Pseudomonadota bacterium
CCACAGCCGCTCCACCAGCATGCGCGTGGCGGCGAAGGCCGCCTCGTGCCGCTCGCGCCGCGGCCGCGGGGCCAGCGTGTCCGGATCCGTCTCCGGCATCGCGTCGAACACCGCGTCGTAAAGCGCGCCATGGGCCAGCATGAACAGCACCGAGACCTGGCTGACGATGCCGTTGTCGTCGTTGCGCGGGTCGGCCACCAGCGGATCCGTGGCGCCGGCGCGCGGCCCCGCCTCGGCGGTCGCCGCCAGGCCGCGCCCGATGTCCCGCCCGGCCGGCCGCGCCGCCAGGCCATAGGGCCGGCCGGCCTCGTCCGGCGCGCCCAGGCCCAGGCGGAACCGCACGCGCAGGGCGTCGTTGGCGCTTTCGATCGCATAGGCCGCCGGGTCGCCGCCCGGCCCGCGCCCATACAAGGTGTCCAGGTCGAAGCGCAGCGTGCGCAGGTTGCGCAGCTGCGCCGGATCGCCCGGCTCCAGCGCCGGAAAGCCCAGCGTGGTCTGCAGCAAGTCGTGGGCGGCCAGCTGATAGAGATAGACGTAGCCCGCCGGCATGCCGGGGTTCTCGTCCGCCGCCCAGGGCGCCGGCCCCTCGCCGTCATGCTCCACCGGCGCGGTCCAGAACGCCGGATCGGCCAGCGCCGTGGCCAGCCGGTTCAGCCGCGCCTCCGCCGCCTCGCCCTCGCCGGGCCAGGCGCAGGTCTCCTGCGGCGCGGGCGCGCGCAGGACGTTGCGGTAATCCCCGGGCGCGGGGGCCCCCTGCGCGGCCTTGCGCACGGGCGCGCTGGGCTGAGCGCCGCCATGGCTCATGGTCCCCTCCGTCCTGCTTGCGGATCGCGCCCCGGGACGCGCGATCACCTCCGCCTCAGGTTCGTTAACCCGGCTGCGAAATTCAAGCCGCGCGTGATCCGGCCCGGGCCGGATTCACGTTTCAATCGCGTTTCCCCGTCAATGGTGCGTTCAGCGCAGTTAATGGGGTCTTGCCATGCTTTTCACGTCCGGTCCGCGCGACGTTCAGGCCGAGCCCATCGCGGGCGACGCCGCCCGTGCCGAGGACATCGCCGAGGCGATGGACGGCGCCTGGACCGGCCGCAGCGCCGGCGCTTGCAAGGAGTCCGGCGGCTCCCACGACGGCGACGGCCCCGCCGGCGGCGGCTTCGGCTACCTGCTCGCCCCCGCCGCCGCGCCGCGCCCGGACCCCGAGGCGCCGCGCCGGCTCGACGCCCTCGCCGTCGCCATGGCCGAGGTGGAATGCGCGCAGGACGAGGCCATGTCGGATCTCCCCCTCGCGATGCAGCAGCTTCTGCGCTTCGTCGCCAACGATCTCGCCGCGCCCGCCTGGCGCACGCAGCAGGCCGGCCTCGACGCCGACGCCGCCGCCGCGCCCCTGCCGCGCGAAACGGTGGAGACGCAGCTCGCCAACCTCAAATCCGGCGGCCTGCGGCTCGAAAGCCTCTACGACTGCGACCTGCTGCCCGGCCCCCTGGGCGACAAGCTGCGCCGCCTGATGCGGGAGCCGGGGGCGAACGCCCGCCTGCGCCTCGACCGCGCCTGGCCCGACGGACGCCGCGGCGCCGCCCTGCCGCGCGACCGCGGCGCGGACCTGCTGCGCCTGGGCCGCCTCATCGGCGACGATCCCGACGCCTGCGTGACCGAGGCGGAGCTGTCGGCCCTGCCGCCGGCCCTGCGCGCCCGCGTCATGCAGGGCGAGGCGCCGAACCGCGCCCTCGCCGTCACCGGCGAGGGGCGCAACGACAAGTCGCTCCCCCAGTCGCAGTTCCACGTGGCGCTGATCCGCGTGCACAACCGCGCCGTCGATCTGCTGGCCGACGAGGCGGGGCGCGCGCCCGAAAGCCTCTTCGACGATTCGCGCCGACTGCTGCGCCTGCACCTGCAATGGCTGGTGCTGCACCGCCTTCTGCCGCGGATCTGCGATCCCGTGGCGCTGGGCCGCGTGCGCCGCGCCTGCGCGCCGATCTACGCCGAATTCCGCGCCGATCTCGCCGGCGCCGCCGTCCCCGGCGGTCCGCTGCCGGCGCCGCTGGAATTCGTCTTCGCCGCCGGCCGGCTGCACGCCACCATGATCCCCGGTGCCTGCGAGCTGAACGCCGTGCACGGCGCCCCCGGCGGCGCGCCGGCGCCGCTCGCGCTGATGGCGCGCCCGCCCGCCGGCCTCGGCCGGCCGGAGCGTCTGCCGGACTCGCTCGTCCTCGACTGGGCGCGCTGGACCCGCCCCGACGGGCCCGGCCGCGCGCGCTGCATCGACACCTTCCTCGCCCCCACGGGCGACGCCGACGCCGCGCCCGCCATGCTGGGCTTCGCCCGCGCCGCCCTGCGCCGGGGCTGGGCACTCAGCCTGCCCTCGGGCCAGTCCGCCGCCGCCGCCGTCAACGCCGTCTACGAAGACCTCGTGCGCCCCCTGCGCGAGGCGGAGCTGACCGCCGGCCATACCGGCGAGGCCGTGCGCGACGGCCTGGCCGAGGAAACCCCGCTGTGGTTCTACCTCCTCAAGGAGGCGGAGGTGCAGCACGGCGGCCGCCGCCTCGGACAGCTCGGCTCGGTGCTGGTCGCCGAAACGCTGATCGGCGCGATGGTGCAGGACCGCGACTCGGTCTGGCATGCCCGCGGCCGCTCCGGCGGTCCGTGGTCGCCGGATCAGGGCCTGACGCTGCCCGGCGGCCCCATCGAGGATCTGCACGACCTGATGCGCGCCGCCGAGCTGGTCTGACCCGCGCGCCCGCTCCGCGGCCGCCCCACGCCCGCGCCCCTCCCCGGCCTGCGCCCGCGCGGCGCCCAAGGCGCGGGCGCCGGCGCCCATCCGCCGGGCGCCTCGCGAACGTCCCCCCGCCGCGCCCCGCCCGCGCCCCGCCCTGCACGGCTTGGCGCCCTCCTTGCATGCCCCCAAACCGCAGGACCTCTAGGGTTCCGGCCGGCCGCGCCCCGCCTCCCAGGGACGCGGCCGGCGTCCGGTCCGAGAGGGGTCGCCGCCGTGGCAGCACGCCGCGCGGTACACGGCGGGACAAAAGCCCGGGAGAGCACTGCGACGGACCTCGGGCGCGCCCTCCCCCCGTCCCCGCGCCCGCCGGACCGCGCGACGACGCCAGGGGACGGGCGACAGGGAAGGAGCCTGCCATGGCCCGCACCACCCGCCTCGCCGCCGCGCTCGCCGCCGCCGCGACGCTGCTGACCGCCCCCGCCGCCGTCCAGGCCCAGGAAAAGACCGAATTCTCCGTCGCCTGGTCCATCTATGTCGGCTGGATGCCCTGGGGCTGGATGTCCGACAGCGGCGTCATGGACAAATGGGCCGAGAAATACGGCATCTCGGTCGAGATCGTGCAGATCAACGACTACATCGAGAGCATCAACCAGTACACGGCCGGCGCCTTCGACGGCGTCTCCGCCACCAACATGGACACGCTCTCCATTCCCTCGGGCGGCGGCGTCGACACCACCGCGCTGATCGTCGGCGACTATTCCAACGGCAACGACGCGATCCTGCTGAAGGGCGAGGGCGGCATCGCCGATCTCGCCGGCAAGCCGGTCAACCTGGTGGAGCTCTCGGTCTCCCACTACCTGCTGGCCCGCGCGCTCGACATGAACGGCCTGGCCGAGCGCGACCTCGCCGCGGTCATCAACACCTCCGACGCCGACATGGTCGCCGCCTGGCAGACGTCGGACGTCGAAGCGGTAGTGACGTGGAACCCGCTGGTCTCCACGATCCTCGAGATGGGCGATGCGACCAAGGTCGCCGACAGCGCCGACATCCCGGGCGAGATCATCGACATGATGGTCGTGAACACCCAGGTGCTGGAGGCCAACCCGAATTTCGGCAAGGCGCTGGTCGGCGCCTGGTACGAGACCATGGCGATCATGAGCTCCGACACGCCCGAGGGCGCCGCCGCGCGCACCGCCATGGCCGAAGCCTCCGGCACCGATCTGGCCGGCTACGAGGCGCAGCTGGCGACGACCGAGATGTTCTATGCGCCGGCCGAGGCCGTGGCCTTCGTGCAGGACGCGTCGCTGCCCACGACCATGACCTACGTGGCCGAATTCCTCTTCGACAAGGGCATCCTGGGCGAGGGCGCGCCGTCCGCCGATTTCGTCGGCGTGGCCTATCCCGACGGCTCGACGACGGGCGACGCCTCCAACGTCAAGCTGCGCTTCGACGCCGCCTACATGCAGATGGCCGCCGACGGCGCCCTCTGAGCCCCTGCGGCGCGGGCCCCGCGGACCGGACCCGATCCGCCCGCGCGGCCCACCCGCCCACCCCCGTCGCGGCCGGATCGGGTCCGGCGAAGGCGGGTCCCGCCGGGCTCCGGCCCAAGGGAACGTCCCTCGCGCGACCCCCAAGCGCCGTCTCGCCCCGGACCCGATCCGGGGCCTCCCGGGGGCGGGGCCGGGCGCCCGCCCCCGCCTGAGGCGCCCGCCCCCGCCTGAGGCGCCCGCCCCCGCCTGAGGCGCCCGCCCCCGCCTGAGGCGCCCGCCCCCGCCTGAGGCGCCCTCCACCCTCCGCAACGAGGCCCACGAGCAAAAGCATGCGTTGGATCAACCGCTCCCCCGGACGCCTCCTGGCGGTCCTTCTGGCCGCGCTGCCCTTCGCGCTGGTCCTGCTCGCCTACGCGGTCGCCTCCGACCTGCGCCGCGCCGACAACCCGCAGGACAAGCTGCTGCCCGCCCCCGCCCAGATCGTCGAGACCGCGCAGCGCCTCGCCACGGCCGAGGATCGCCGCTCGGGCAAGATCGTGCTCTGGGCCGACAGCCGCGCCTCGCTCCTGCGCCTCGCCGCGGGCCTGGCGATCTCCGCCGCCCTCGGCCTCTCCCTCGGCCTGCTCCTCGGCCTGCTGCCGGGCGCCCGCGCCGCGCTCGCCCCCTTCGTCGCCGTGCTGTCCCTGATCCCGCCGCTGGCGATCCTGCCGATCCTCTTCATCGCCTTCGGCCTCGGCGAAACCTCCAAGATCGCGCTCGTGGTCATCGGCGTCGCGCCGTTCCTGGTGCGCGACCTCGCCCAGCGCGCGGCCGAGATCCCGGCCGAGATGATCGTCAAGGCCCAGACCCTCGGCGCCTCCTCCTGGACCGTGGCGACCCGCGTGGCGCTGCCGCAGCTGACGCCGCGGCTCATCGGCGCCCTGCGCCTCGCCCTCGGCCCCGCCTGGCTGTTCCTCATCGCGGCCGAGGCCATCGCCTCCACCGAAGGGCTGGGCTACCGCATCTTCCTCGTGCGCCGCTATTTCGCCATGGACGTGATCCTGGTCTACGTCGTGTGGATCACCCTCCTCGCCTTCCTGCTCGATCTCGGCCTGCGCACCCTGCAGCGCCGCGCCTTCCCCTGGGCGGGCGAGGCCACATGAGCTTTGTAAGCGCCGAGAACATCTTCCAGACCTACGGCAAGCGGCCGATCCTGGAACGGGTGAACATCACCGCCGAAGAGGGCGAGTTCGTTTCCATCGTCGGCGCCTCCGGCTGCGGCAAGTCCACCTTCCTCAGGCTGCTGCTGGCGCAGGAAACCCCCACCAAGGGCGAGATTCGCATTGACGGCGCGCCGCCCGCAAAGGAACCGGGGCGCGACCGCGGCGTGGTCTTCCAGCGCTACTCGGTCTTCCCGCACATGACCGTGCGCGACAACATCGTCGCCGCGCAGGAATTCGCCGCCGGCGGCCTGGTCCCCCGCCTCTTCGGCGCCAAGCGCCGCGCCGCCCGCGCGGCGGCGGACGAGGTGCTGCAGCGCATCGGCCTCGGCCACGTGGCCGGCCAATACCCCGCCGCGCTCTCGGGCGGCATGCAGCAGCGCCTCGCCATCGCCCAGGCGCTGGCGGGCCGGCCCCGCGTGCTGCTGCTCGACGAACCCTTCGGCGCGCTCGATCCCGGCACGCGCCTCCAGATGCACGCCTTTCTCGCCGAACTGCGCGCCGAGGCGCCCATGACCGTCTTCATGGTCTCCCACGACCTCGAAGAGGCTTTCAAACTCGGCGACCGCGTGCTCGTCTTCGACAAGCCGCGCTGGGACCCCGACGACCCCGAGGCCTACGGCGCCACGATCACCTACGACTTCGACGCCCGCGACGGCGGCGTGCCCTACCAACGACTGGAGATCCCGGATGCTCCCCCCGACCCGAACGCTGTCTGAACCCCGCCGCCGCGCCGCCGCCGCCCTCTTCCCCGAGCGTCTCCGCCGGCACCACCCGGACCTCACCCAGCTGCAGGGCTGGAAATCCATGCGCGCCGAGGCCGACATCCCCGACGACGAGTGGGAGAAGGAAAAGGCCTGGGCCCTGCGCATGGGCCTGACCGCGGCCGACAGCGTCGAGGACCGCTCCATCCCCACCTTCGCGCGGGGCGAGCTGCCCCACTATGCCGGCATCAACACCTTCCTGAAGGCGCCCTATGCCGAGGACGTGCAGGAGGTCGGCCTCTACGACGCCACCGTCCTCGGCATCCCCTTCGACGGGGGCACGACGTATCGACCGGGCACCCGCTTCGGCCCCCAGGGCGTGCGCAAGATCAGCGCCCTCTACACGCCCTACAATTATGAGATGGGCATCGACCTGCGCGAGCAGATGTCGCTCTGCGACGCGGGCGACGTGTTCACGATCCCCGCCAATCTGGAGAAGAGCTTCGATCAGATCAGCCGCGCCGTCAGCCACGTGGCGTCCTCGGGCAGCTTCCCGGTGATGATCGGCGGCGACCACTCCATCGGCTATCCCTGCGTCAAGGGCATCGCCGACGTGACGTCGAAGAAGATCGGGATCGTGCATTTCGATCGCCACGCCGACATCCAGGAAAAGGATCTCGACGAGCGCATGCACACCACGCCCTGGTTCCACGCCACCAACCTGCCCAACGTGCCCGCCAAGAACCTCGTTCAGGTCGGCATCGGCGGCTGGCAGGTTCCGCGCGAGGCGGTGAAGGTCGCGCGGGAGCGCGAGACCAACATCATCACCATGAGCGACATGGAGCGCATGGGCGTCGACCGCACGGCGGAGATGGCGCTGGAGATGGCCTGGGACGGCGTCGACATGGTCTACATGTCCTTCGACATCGACAGCATCGACTGCGGCTTCGTCCCTGGCACCGGCTGGCCCGAGCCCGGCGGCTTCCTGCCGCGCGAGGCGTTGGCGCTGGCCTCCAAGGTCGCCGCCGAGGGCCTGTGCGGGATGGAGCTGGTGGAGGTCTCGCCGCCCTACGACACCTCCGACATCACGGCGTTGATGGGCACGCGGGTGATCGTGGACGTGCTGGGGAGCATGGTGGCGGCCGGCAAGATGGGCGCCCACAAGGGCTTCATCGACAAGCCTGTGGCGCTGCCCAAGGGCGACTACGACCCTGCGATCCACGGCCGCCGCTGGAGCACCCCGGCCAAGCGCGGCTGAGCGGGGACCCGAGGGCCTCCGCGTGCGCCCCTCGGGGGCATCGAGCCCCCTCGTGACGCGGCCGGCTTCGCCGGCTGGCCAGGTCTC
>JBCBYE010000294.1:0-5883 GCA_039816075.1 Pseudomonadota bacterium
ACCCGGCCATGTCGTCCGCGTCCTTGACCGAGCGCAAGCCCCCGAAACCGACGTCGGCGGGCCTGAACGCGCGGCGCCTCGGGGGCCCGGCGACGGGGCGGCGCCGCGGCCGGCGCCGCCCCGTCGTCGGTTTCGGGGGCTTGCGCTCGGTCAAGGACGCGGACGACATGGCCGGGTGGACACGGGGACGCATCGGCGGCGGAACGGCCGGGCGCGACGGGAGGAGATGCGGGATGGGTTACGCCGAGGTCTATGCGCGGGCGAAGGACGACCCCGAAGGGTTCTGGATGGAGCAGGCCGGCGCGCTCGACTGGACGACGCCGCCCTCGCGCGCCTGCTGGCCCGACAACGGCCCCGCGGGCGAATGGTTCGTCGACGGCGAGATGAACACCTGCTGGAACGCCGTGGACCGCTGGGTGGAGGCCGGGCGCGGCGCGCAGGCCGCGCTGATCCACGACAGCCCCATCACCGGCACGAAGCACGTCCTCACCTATGCCGAGCTGCAGGACCGCGTCGCCCGCCTGGCCGGCGCCCTGCGCGCCAAGGGCATCGAAAAGGGCGACCGGGTCATCATCTACATGCCGATGGTCCCCGAGGCGGCCGAGGCGATGCTGGCCTGCGCGCGGCTCGGCGCCATCCACTCGGTCGTCTTCGGCGGCTTCGCGGCGCATGAGCTGGCGGTGCGCATCGACGACGCCAGGCCCAAGGCGATCATCGCCGCCTCCTGCGGGCTCGAACCCGGGCGCGTCGTCCACTACAAGCCGCTGCTCGACGGCGCGGTGGAGCAGGCGAGCCACAAGCCCGACTTCTGCGTGATCTTCCAGCGCGAACAGGAGGTCGCGGCGCTGACCGAAGGGCGCGACGTGGACTGGCACGCGTTTCAGCACGGCGTCGCGCCGGCCGAATGCGTGCCCGTGGGCGGGGCGGAGCCGCTCTACATCCTCTACACCTCCGGCACGACGGGCCAGCCCAAGGGCGTGATCCGGCCTTCGGGCGGGCACGCCGTGGCGCTGAACTGGACGATGAAGAACATCTACGATTGCCAGGCGGGCGACGTGTTCTGGGCGGCGTCCGACGTGGGCTGGGTCGTGGGGCACAGCTACATCGTCTACGCGCCGCTGCTGGCCGGCTGCACCAGCGTCGTTTTCGAGGGCAAGCCCGTCGGCACGCCCGACGCCGGCACGTTCTGGCGCGTGATCCAGGAGCACAAGGTCAAGAGCTTCTTCACCGCGCCCACGGCGTTTCGGGCGATCAAGCGCGAGGATCCCGAGGGGGCCTTCGTCAAAAAATACGACCTGAGCGGGCTGAAGTACCTGTTCCTGGCCGGCGAGCGGGCGGATCCCGACACGGTGACCTGGGCCGGCGACCAGCTCGGCGTTCCCGTCATCGACCACTGGTGGCAGACGGAGACCGGCTGGACCATCGCCGGCAACCCCGCGGGGCTGGAGCTGCTGCCGATCAAGATCGGCTCCCCCACCGTGCCGATGCCGGGCTATCGCATGAAGGTGCTGGACGAGGCGGGCCACGCCCTGCCGCCGGGCACGCTGGGCGCCATCGCGATCGAGCTGCCGCTGCCGCCGGGCACGCTGCCGACGCTGTGGAACGCCGAGGCGCGGTTCAGAAAAAGCTACCTCGAGGCGTTCCCCGGCCATTACGAGACCGGTGACGCCGGGGTCATCGACGCCGACGGCTACGTCTGGATCATGGCCCGCACCGACGACGTCATCAACGTGGCCGGGCACCGCCTGTCGACCGGCGCGATGGAGGAGGTGCTGGCCGGGCATCCGGACGTGGCCGAATGCGCTGTGATCGGCGTGGCGGACGCGCTGAAGGGCCAGCTTCCCATGGGCTTCGTGTGCCTTTCGAACGGCGTGAACCGCCCGCCGGCGGAGATCGAGGCGGAATGCGTGCGCCGCGTGCGCGACGAGATCGGCCCGGTGGCGGCCTTCAAGCTGGCCAAGGTGGTGGACCGCCTGCCCAAGACCCGGTCCGGCAAGATCCTGCGCGCCACCATGGCCAAGATCTGCGACGGCGAGGCGTTCAAGATGCCGGCGACCATCGACGACCCGGCCATCCTCGACGAAATCCGCGAGGCGGTGGGGTCGATGGGGTATCCGTCGAAAGGCTGAAAGCGGGAGACAAAAAGATGACTTAACGTAAGGCTCCTATTCAGTTCAGGGAGCCTTGCCAAATGTCGTTTCGATTTCCCGCCGTCGCGCTCTGCCTCGGCCTGTTGGGCGCCTGTTCGCTGCGGGGTGACATCACGCGCAACGCGCTGGACTACAACCGGGCCATCGGCGACATCGCGAACCAGGAATTGCTGCTGAACGTCCTGCGATCCAAAGATCGGTTTCCTCGGGTCTATACACGTCTGACGCAGGTCACGGGGGCGTTGTCGCTGCAATCAACGGCGGGCGTGTCGGCTGGAAGGAATTTGGAAAACCCGCTCGGCGCGTCCAACACGGTGACGACCAGCGCGGGCCTCACCGGCAACGCGTCATTCAGAGATGCCCCTACGTTCGTGCTGAGCAACCTCGACAGCCAGTCCTTTCGCCGCGGCATCACCCGCTCCGTTCCTGCGGACGTCGTGGTGAATTATTGGCGGCAGGGATTTCCCAAGGCGGTTCTGCTGCACCTCTTCGTGCGGCGCATCGACGTAAAGCGAGGTGAAAACACGTGCTTCATTCAGAACCAGCCGCCATGGCGCGAAGCCTACGAAGATTTCGCTCACGCGGTCGCCTGGTTCACGCGCGACTTCCCTGAACTCGCGGCGGACAAGAGCGAGCCAAAGAATTTCGGCCCCTCCATACCCGTGCACGTCGCCGGCGAGGGCAGCGTGACGGGTCTCGTCGCGGCGCGCGATGCGAAGTTGGGGGTCAAATCCGGGACGCCGGGGCGCATCCAGCTGCAGACGCCGGGAGCTCGACGGTTCGTCATCAAGTATCCCGCCCGTCGAGGCGAAGCTGCGGCGGCGTCCAAACCAGCCGGAACGATCGCCGTCGCGCGCGAAGGAGTCGCCGCCGGAGCGACGGGCGCCGCGACGCGGCGCTGCGACATAGATGACTTCGTCGACAAACGCGCGCGAGACTCGGAATTCGATCTCAGCGTCTACCTCCGGTCGGCCGACGCCATGGTCTACTACCTGGGCGAGCTGGCCCGCGAACAACTCAAGGCCGATGGAGCCTGGACGCCGCACGTTGCGGTGCATTCCAACGCCCCAGGCGCGACGGCAGGCGATCTCATCCGCGTGCCGCTGTTCAAGGTTGTCCCGGGCGTCGACGGCGCCGTCACGGTCGAGCATCGGGGCGCAAGCTACGCTCTGCCGGAGCCGGACGACGAAGACGTGGGCCGAACCTATCAGGCCATGTCCATCGTGCAGGAGGTCTTTTCCCTTTCCGTCGCGGCGGAGGATCTTCCGCGTTCCGACGTCATTCGCGTGGCGAATTGACGGAGCCGGGGCGGGGTCGCCACCCGCCGGTGCGGCCTCGGGCCCGCCCGACCTCAGGCCGCGCGGCGACGCAGGTCCTTTTTCACGGCCAGGCCGTGGAGGGTGCGGTAGAGGTCGGGCAGGGCCTCGGCGGCGGCGTCGAAGCCGCTGCGGGCGGCGATGCCGGCATAGGCCTCGGCCTCGGCCACGTCGCGGCCGACGAAGCCCATGGACCAGCCGTGAAAGACCGTGGCGGCGATGGGCTCGATCTCCAGCACGGCGACGTCGCGGTGGCGCGGGTCGCACTGGATGCGGTTGAACGTGGCCTCCACCGCCTGCGTCGGCCCCTCCAGCACCTGAACGAAGACGCCGTGGTTGAACATCAGCGCGCCGCCCACGCCCACCGCGGCGTTGCGCGGCTGCGACGCCTCCAGGATCGCATCGATCTCGTAGCGGATGCGGTCCTCGTCCTCGTAGGGCATGGCGTTGCGGCTGATATAGGCGATGCGCAGCAGATCGTCGGACATCACGCGCCTCCTTCCGGCAGGTCTGAGGCTCCCTCGGCGCGCCCCTCGAGGTAGGCGCGCGCGGCGTCGAGCGGCATGGGCCGGCCGAAATGGAAGCCCTGGACCGAAGGGCAGCCCATGTCGCGCAGGCTGGCCAGATGCGACTGCGTCTCCACCCCCTCGGCCAGCACCTCCAGTCCCAGCGTGGCGCCCATGTCGACCACGGCCTGCACCAGCTCGGAATCGATCCGCTCCCCCGACAGCATGAAAGACCTGTCGATCTTGAGCGTGTCGAACTTGTAGCGCCGCAAGTAGCTGAGCGAGGCGTAGCCAGTGCCGAAATCGTCCAGCGACAGGCGCACGCCCAGACCGCGCAGCGCCTCGATGCAGTCGCAGACGGCCTGCTCTTCGCCCAGCAGCACGTTCTCCGTCAGCTCCAGCTCCAGGCGGTCGGGCGGCAGACCGGACTCCTCCAGCGCCCGCTCCACCAGGCCGGGAAAGCCGGGATCGAGGAACTGCACCGGCGAGACGTTGACGGCGATGGTCAGCGTCGCGGGCCAGTCGGCGGCGGCGAAACACGCCTCCTCCAGCACCCAGCCCCCGATCTCGGCGATCAGCCGCGTGCGCTCGGCCACGGGCACGAAGACGTCGGGGGGCACGTTCCCCCGCTCCGGATGACGCCAACGCAGCAGCGCCTCGAAGCCTAGAAGCGCGCCGTCCGAGGTGCGGTGCTGCGGCTGGTAGTGGATGGGGAATTCGTCGGTGACGAGCGCGCGGCGCAGATCCGCCTCCAACGCCCGGGCCTGGTCGAGGCGGACTCGCATGTCGGGGCGGAACCAGACGGCGACGCCGCGGCCGGCGCGCTTGCCCTCGTAAAGGGCGATGTCGGCGTTCTGCAGCGCCTCCGCCAGAGGCGTGGGCGCGCCATCGGCGTTGATCCGGGCCTGCACCATGCCCACCGTGGCGCCGACCAGCGCCTGGCGGCCCTGCACCAGGAACGGGCGGCTGATCTGCTCGATGATGCGCGCGGCCACCGCCTCCACCGCCGGATCGTCGGGCGGCGCGGCGATCAGGGCGACGAACTCGTCGCCGCCGAAGCGCGCCAGCTCGTCCCGGTCGCGCAGGGCGCGGCGCATGCGGTCGGCGGCCAGGCGCAGCAGCGCGTCGCCGGCGCCATGGCCCAGCAGGTCGTTGACCTGCTTGAAACGGTCGAGATCGATGCACAGGACCGTCGGAGGCGGGCCGTCGCCCCGTTCGGCGACGAGGCGGTCGTAGGCCGCCTCCAGATGCGTGCGGTCGCCCAGGCCGGTCAGCGGATCCTCGCGCACCGGGCGGCCGCGGCCGGGCAGCACGGTGAGCACGCCGGTCCAGCCGCCGCCGGCGCGACGCGTCCATACCAGCAGGGCCTCGCCGCCCGAGGGCAGGGCGACCGGCGCCGCGGCGATGTCCGGCGAGGCGGCGTCATGGGCGCCGGCGCCCCCGCCCTGTCGCGCATCGGGGCCGAGGCCGGCAACCGGCGGACCCGCCGCGCCGAAGGCCTGGGCGAAGGCGACGCCGGGGCGCGCCGACGGGCCGGCGAGGCGCGAGAATCCGTCGCTGACGGCGATCACGGACAGATCCTCGTCCAGCAGCACCAGCGCCGCGGCGTCGCCGGCGGCGGCGGCCAGCGCGGCGGCGGCGTCGACCGCGGGCGTCGGTCCGGCCTCGGTCCGGCGCGGCGCGGACGGCGTCGCGCGGTCTGTCGGGGCGGCGTCAGGGGACATCTCGGTCTCGCTTCAATCTCGACGGCGCCGGGGCCGCGACGCGTGCCTAGCCCGGCGAACCTTATCGTTGCGTTTCCGGGCCCTGCGGCGTGGAGGTCGCAGGCGCCGCCCCAGAGCGCTGCGCCCCGGACTGGCCCGCCCCGGACTGCCCCGCCCCGGAGCGCTGCGCCCCGGAGCGCTCAGGACC
>JBCBYE010000397.1:0-4618 GCA_039816075.1 Pseudomonadota bacterium
CCGGCCCGTCGCGCCGCTCAGCCGCCCAGCCGCGCGCCGGCCGTCACGGGAAATCCGCGCAGGAACGCCTCCGCCTCGGCCGCGCCCTTGCCGGCCCGCTGCACGCGCAGCACGCGCACCGCGCCGGTCCCGCACGCCACGCGCAGCCCATCGTCCAGCGCCTCGCCCGGCGCGCCCTCGCCCGGCGCCACCCGGCTCAGCAGCAGCTTGACGCGCTCGCCGCCGATCTCCGTCCAGGCGCCGGGAAAGGGGGCGAAGGCGCGGATCGTCCGATCCACCTCCTCCGCGGGGCGCGTCCAGTCGATCCGCGTCTCGGCCTTGTCGACCTTGGCCGCATAGGTCACGCCCGCCTCGGGCTGCGGCTCCGCGCTCAGACGATCCTCGGCCAGCGCCTCCAGCGCCCGCGGCATCAACCGCGCGCCCAGGGCCGAGAGCCGGTCATGCAGCGTGCCGCCGGTCTCGTCCGCCGCGATCGCCAGCGCCTCGCGCAGCGCCACGGGACCGGTGTCGAGCCCCGCCTCCATGCGCATGATGCACACGCCCGTCTCCGCGTCCCCCGCGAGGATCGCGCGCTGGATCGGCGCCGCGCCGCGCCAGCGCGGCAGCAGGCTGGCATGCACGTTCCAGCAGCCTCGCCGCGGCGCCTCCAGCACCGCGCGCGGCAGGATCAGACCGTAGGCCGCGACCACCGCCGCCTCCGCCCCCAGCGCCGCGAAGGCCTCCTGCGACTCGGCGCCTTTCAGCGACACCGGATGCCGCACCTCCAGCCCCAGCGCCTCCGCCCGCGCCTGCACGGGCGAGGGCCGCGGCTTCTTCCCTCGCCCCGCCGGCCGCGGCGGCTGGCAATAGACGGCGGCCACCTCGTGCCCCGCCGCGGCCAGGGCCTCCAGCGTCGGCACGGAAAAATCCGGCGTTCCCATGAAGATCAGGCGCATGACGGGCCTGCATCGACCATCAGCCCGAGGCGGCCGACTTGGCCCGCTCGCGCTTCAGCTTCTTCATCTTCTGAGTGATCATGCTGCGCTTGACCGAGCCCAGATGGTCGATGAACAGCTTGCCGTTCAGATGATCCAGCTCGTGCTGCGCGCAGATCGCCGCCATCCCCTCCAGCTCCGCCTGCGCCTCGGCGCCGTCGCGGTCCAGCCAGCGCAGGACCACCCGGGCGGGGCGGGACACGTCGGCGTAGATCTCGGGGATCGACAGGCAGCCCTCCTCGTAGGTCTGCATCTCGTCCGACGCCTCCAGGATCACCGGGTTGATCATCGCCATGGGCTCGGGCGGCGCGTCCTTGGGGGCCACGTCCATGACGAAGACGCGCGCCGACACGCCCACCTGCGGCGCGGCGAGCCCGACGCCGGGGGCGTCGTACATGGTCTCCAGCATGTCGTCGATCAGGCGACGCAGGTCGTCGTCGATCTCGCCGATCTCCTCCGCCGTCTTCTTCAGGCGGGGGTCGGGATGGATGAGGATGGGCCGTATGCTCATGCCGCGTCGCCTAGCCTCGGCGCGCGCGACGGTCAACCGCTTGCCGCTGCGCCGGGGCCGCCCTACCCTAATCCATCTGCCATCGCAGCCCTTCCCGAGGACATTCCATGACGCTCGACCACGCGCCCGGCTTCGACTTCGACCGGATCATCGACCGCCGCGCCACGGGCTGCGCCAAGTGGGACAAGATGGAGGCGCTGTTCGGCGTCTCCCCCGATGACGGGCTGGCCATGTGGGTCGCCGACATGGACTTCGCCGCGCCCCCTTCGGTGCTGGAGGCGCTGCGCAAGCGCGTGGAGCACGGCGTCTTCGGCTATCCCGAAGACGGCGCCTACCGCGCCGCGGTCGTGGACTGGATGCAGACGCGCCATGGCTGGACCGCGGACCCCAGCTGGCTGTCGACCACCCACGGCCTCGTCAACGGCACCGCGCTCTGCGTGCAGGCGTTTTCCAAGCCCGGCGACGGCGTGATCCTCTTCACGCCCGTCTACCACGCGTTCCACAAGATCCTGAAGGCCAACGACCGGCGCATCGTGCAGAGCCGGCTCGTCGAACGCGACGGCCGCTACGCCATGGATCTGGAAGCGCTGGCCGCGCAGCTCGACGGGTCGGAGCGGATGGTGATCTTCTGTTCCCCCCACAATCCCGGCGGCACGGTCTGGACCCCGGCCGAGATTCAGGCCCTCGCCGCCTTCTGCGCCGAACACGACCTGATCCTGGTGTCGGACGAGATCCACGGCGACCTTGTGTTTCCGGGCGCCAAGCACAGCATCGCCAACCTCGCCGCGCCCGCGCATGTCGACCGCATCGTCACGCTGCTGGCCGGCACCAAGACCTTCAATCTCGCCGGCGCCATGACCGGCGGCGTCTTCATCCAGGACGACGCCCTGCGCGCCCGCTTCCAGGCGCATCAGATGAGCGTCGGCGCCACGCCCAACGGCATGGGCCTGACCATGATCCGCGCCGCCTACGAGGGCGGGGCGGACTGGCTGGACGCCCTGGTGGACTATCTCGACGGCAACCGCCGCCTCTTCGACGAGGGCGTCGCCTCGATCCCCGGCCTGCGCTCCATGGCGCTCGACGCCACCTATCTCGCCTGGGTGGATTTTTCCGGCACGGGCATGACGCGCGAGGAGTTCACCAAACGCGTGGAGACCGAGGCGAAGATCGCCGTCAATCACGGCCCGGGCTTCGGCGAAGGCGGCGAGCACTGGCTGCGCTTCAACTTCGCCACCCCGCGCGCCCGCGTCGAGGACGCGGTGGAGCGCCTGAGCCGCGCCTTCGGCGACCTCCAGTAGGGCCCGCCCGCCCCGGTCCGAGGCGCCGCGTCGCCTGTCGCGCCCCTGGCGGCCGGCGGTCCCGCGGCGCGCGGCGGGCGTGCCGCTGCTTGGGTCCCGCCGCCCTCGCCCGAGGTCGTTCCAATTCGGCATACCGCAGTGCACAATTCCCATTGACGCACCGCACGCAAGATCGTAACCCGCGCGGCATCGCCCACGACGCAATGTTTCGCGGAGAAACGCCCCGATGTCCTTCACGGTCCAGCCGCAGCCCGTCGCCCGCCCCAATCGCTGCCAGCTGTTCGGCCCCGGCTCCCGCCCCGCGATCTTCGAGAAGATGGCCGCCTCGGACGCCGACGTCATCAACCTGGACCTCGAGGACAGCGTCTCGCCCGACGACAAGGCGCAGGCCCGCCGCAACGTGATCGACGCGATCAACGACATCGACTGGGGCGCCAAGACCCTCTCCGTGCGCATCAACGGTCTCGACACCCCCTGGTGGCACCGCGACGTCGTCGAGGTGGTGGAGGGCACGCACGGCCGGCTCGACCTGTTCATGATCCCCAAGGTCGGCTGCGCCGCCGATCTCTACGCCGTCGACGCCCTGCTGACCGCCGCCGAGGCCGAAAAGGGCGCGGCCAAGCGCATCGGCCTCGAAGTCATCATCGAAACCGCCGCCGGCTTCGCCCATGCCGAGGAGATCGCCGCCGCCTCGCCCCGCCTGCAGGCCATGAGCCTTGGCGCCGCCGACTTCGCCGCCTCCATGGGCATGGCGACCACCGGCATCGGCGGCACGCAGCCCGGCTACTACATGCTCTCGGACAAGGACGACGCCGCCCGCGCCACCCACTACCCCGACCCCTGGCACGGCGTCACCGCCGCCATCGTCGCCGCCTGCCGCACCCATGGCGTGCTGCCGGTGGACGGCCCCTTCGGCGATTTCAGCGACGCGGCGGGGTTCGAGGCGCAGGCGCGCCGCGCCGCCACCCTGGGCATGGTCGGCAAATGGGCGATCCACCCCAAGCAGGTCGCGCTGGCCAACACGGTCTTCACCCCCTCCGACGACGCCGTGGCCGAGGCGCGCGAGATCCTCGCCGCCATGGATCAGGCCAAAGCCGACGGTCAGGGCGCCGCGGTCTACAAGGGCCGCCTGGTGGACATCGCCTCCATCCGCCAGGCCGAGGTGATCGTGCGCCAGGCCGAGATGATCGCCGCCGCCTGATCTCGCCCGCCGAGACCGCGCCGAAGCGGGAGTTCGGGCGGGGCCGAGGTTCGGGCGAAGCCCGGACGAGGGCGCGTCCGGACGCCCGCTTCGGCGCAGACGCCCAAGCTCAGGCGCCCAAGCTCAGGCGCCCAGGCTCAGACGCCCAGCGCGTCCCGCGCCTGCCGGATCAGCGGCCCGGCCAGGCGGCGCAGTTCCGCCACGCCGGTCTCCACGCCCCGGCGCGCCTCGTCCACGCCTTCGGCATAGGCGTCGAGATAGGGGATCGCCTCGGGCGCCAGATCGGCGATGCGCGCCCGCTCCAGATAGGCCCCCGCCGCCGCGGCGGAGATCAGCACCGCCAGCAGGAACCCGAACACGCGCCCGCCGCGCCGCCGACGCGGCGCCGGCTCGGCCTCCGCCTCGCGCAGCTCCGCCGACAGCGCCCGCGCGTCGATGGAGGTCGGGTCGCGCCGACGCGGTCCCGGCCCGCGATCGTCGCGCGCCGCAGGACGCGGCGCCGGCTGGGGCGCCGGACGCGCCGCAGGGCGCGCGGCCGCACGCGGCTCCGGCCGTTCCGCCGTGGCCCGGGCGGCCGCGGGGGCCGGCTCCGGCCGCAGCGCATCGCGGTCCGCCCGCGGCCCCGCCCCCGGCG
>JBCBYE010000126.1:0-8869 GCA_039816075.1 Pseudomonadota bacterium
CAACACAGCAAAGGGAGCAAGACGGCTGCACTGTTGTTGCTGATGATCCAACGCTGACGTCGGGTGCATTCTGGTTGGGATGTGAGCGGTCGAGAGACGTCGAGCGCGCGCACACAAACAGAAAGACGCACACACACACACACACACAGAGTCAAAACCGCCACACGGAGGTCCAAACCTCCACTCCTCACCTGGACGCCGCCAGGGCCGAGGCGTACGTGGCCCGCGCGGCCGCGCCGGCGCCCCGGTCGCGGCGCCAAGCCGCTTGCGCCCGCCGCGCGGCGCCGCGAGGGTTCCGCCGGGACCGGCGGCCACGACCGGCGAACGCGGAGGACCGAACATTGAGCGACGCCGTCACCGTTCCCGCCGGGCCCCGCGGCGGCGTCTACCGCGCCCTCTCCGCCCGCGGCTATTACGGCTGGACCATCCTCGCCGTCGCGACGCTGGGCATGTTCGCCTCCGGTCCGGGGCAGAGCCACATCTTCAGCGTCTTTCTCGTGCCGATCAGCGAGGATCTGGGGCTGAGCAAGGCCGAGATCTCCTCCGCCTACGGCGGCGCCACGCTGATCGCGGCCTTCGCCCTGCCCTTCATGGGCCGCCTGGTGGACCGGCACGGGCCCCGACGCATGATGCTGGCGGTGGCGGCGCTGCTGGGCGCGGCCTGCTTGGCGTTGGGCGCGGCCTCCGGCTTCGTCTGGCTGGGGCTGGGCTTCGCGGCGCTGCGGTTCCTGGGCCAGGGCAGCCTGATGCTGAATTCCTCGAACCTGGTCAGCCGCTGGTTCGAATCGCGGCGCGGCTTCGCCATGAGCCTGATGGGCCTTGGCTTCGCCGCCTCCATCGGCCTGCACCCGCCCCTGGCGCAGGCGCTGATCGACGCGTTCGGCTGGCGCGGGGCCTGGCTGGCGCTGGGGGCGATGACCTGGCTGCTGCTGCTGCCGACGGTCTGGCTGCTGGTGCATGACCGGCCGGAGGATCTGGGCCTGGTCCCCGACGGCGTCGCGCCCGCGGCGCCGGCCGCGACGACCCGGACGCCGGGCGAGGCGCAGGCCGACGCCGCGCCGGCCCCCAGCGGGGCGGAGATCGGCCTGACCCTGGCCGAGGCCGCGCGCACGCCGACCTTCTACGTGCTGATCGCGGCGATGATGTCCTTCGCCATGTTCATGACGATCCTGCATTTCTTCGGCGTCGCGATCATGGTCGAAAAGGGGCTGGGCCCCGACGAGGCCGCCTGGGTGTTTCCCGTCGTGGCGCTGACCATGGCCGCCTGCATGCCGCTGGTGGGGCGCGTGCTCGACCGCATGCGCACGCGCTACGCCATCGCGCTGGCCATGCTGGTGCAGTCGGCGGCGCTGGCCGCGGCGACGCAGATCGAGGGCTTCGCCTCGGCCATGGTCTATGCGGCGATCTTCGGCCTGACCAACGCCTGCGGCATGACGCTGGTGGGCTATTCCTGGCCGCGCTTCTTCGGGCGCAAGCATCTGGGCTCGATTCAGGGGACGGGCCAGACGGTGCTGGTGGTCGGCGCCTCGGCCGCGCCGCCCATCGTCGGCCTGTGGGCGGATCTGAGCGGCGGGTTCGACGCGCCGCTCTGGGGCAGCGCGGCCTATCCCGTCGCGGCCGCGGCGCTGGTGCTGCTGTTCCTGCGCACGCCGGAGCCGATCCGAAGCCGGATCGAGCGGGACTGACGCGCGCCGTCCCCCCGCGCCGTCCGCAACGCGCCTCCGTCCCGGTCCCGCCGCGCCGCGCCCTCAGCCGCTCAGCCGCTCCCCGCTCAGCCGCTCAGCCGCTCAGCGTGCGCCTCACGGCATCCTGCCAGCCGGCGTAAAGCCGGTCGCGCCGCGCCGCGTCGATGGACGGCTCGAACCGCCGGTCCAGCGCCCAGGCCTGCGCGAATCCGTCGGCGTCGGGGCAGACCCCGGCGGTCATGCCCGCGAGCCACGCGGCGCCCAGCGCCGTGGTCTCCAGCACCTCGGGGCGGTCCACCGGCGCGTCGAGCATGTCGGCCAGGAACTGCATGGTCCAATCCGACGCGGTCATGCCGCCGTCGACGCGCAGGGCCAGGCCCGCCTCCGCCTCGGGCCAGTCGCGCGCCATCGCCTCCATCAGATCGCGGGTCTGGTAGCCGACGCTTTCCAGCGCGGCGCGCGCCAGCTCCGCCGGGCCGGTGCCGCGGGTCAGCCCGTGGATCGACCCGCGCGCTTCGGCATCCCACCAGGGCGCGCCCAGGCCCGTGAAGGCGGGCACCATGTAGACCTGCTGTGCGGGATCGGCGGCCTCGGCCAGGGGCTGCGTTTCGGACGCGTCGCGGATCATCTTCAGCCCGTCGCGCAGCCACTGCACCACCGCGCCGGCGACGAAGATCGACCCCTCCAGCGCATAGGTCCGCTTGCCGTCCAGCTGATAGGCCACCGTCGTCAGCAGCCGGTTGGAGGACGCCACGGGCGCCTCGCCGGTGTTGAGAATGGCGAAGCAGCCGGTGCCGTAGGTGCTCTTGAGCATGCCGGGGCGGAAGCAGGCCTGCCCGATCAGCGCCGCCTGCTGGTCGCCCGCCGCGCCCAGAATGGGGATCTCGCCGCCGAAAAGATCGGCGCGCGCCCGGCCGAAATCGCCGGCGGTATCGCGCACCTCCGGCAGCATGGCCGGAGGCACGCGGAACAGGCGGCACAGGTCCTCGTCCCACGCGCCCGCGTGAATGTCGTAGAGCGAGGTGCGCGAGGCGTTGGTCGCGTCCATCGCGTGCACCGCGCCGGCCGTCAGGTTCCAGATCAGCCAGCTGTCGACCGTGCCGAAGGCGAGCTCGCCGTTTTCGGCCCGCGCGCGGGCGCCGTCGACATGGTCGAGGATCCAAGCCGCCTTGGCGGCGCTGAAATAGGGGTCGAGCAGCAGGCCGGTCTTGGCCGACACCTCGGCCTCAGCGCCGTCGCGGCGCAGGCCGGCGGTGATCTCCGCCGTGCGCCGGTCCTGCCAGACGATGGCGCGGTGGATGGCCTTGCCGGTCCTGCGATCCCACACCACCGTCGTCTCGCGCTGGTTGGCGATGCCGATGGCGGCGATGTCGGCGGCCTTCAGACCCGCCTTCTCCATCGCCGCGCGGGCGGTGGCGGCGGTGGTGGCCCAGAGGTCCGCGGCCTCATGCTCCACCCAGCCGGAGGCTGGGAAATGCTGCGCGAACTCCTCCTGCGCCGTGGCGACGGGCGTCAGCGCGGCGTCGAACAGGATGGCGCGGGACGAGGTGGTGCCCTGGTCGAGCGCGAGGATATGGGACATGCGGCGGACCTCCCCTGGTTCTTGCTTGCCCCAAGGCATAGCCGGCGCGGACGGCGGCGCCCAGCCGGCGGGCCGATGCGCGGGGCGGCCGGCCTCAGGAGGCCCCGGATCGGGTCCGGGGCGGCGCCGGCTCGCCGGGCGGCGCTCCGCGCATCGTTCCGTCCGCCCCCCGCCCCGCCGTTGACGCCGCCGCGCCCGGCGGGCGACGCTGCCCGTCAAAACCCCCGGGAGGGTCGTCATGAAGATCGCCGCGCTCGAAACCCTGCGCATCGCGGAGTTTCCCAACCTGCTCTGGGTCGTCGTCGAGGACGAAGAGGGCGTGCGGGGAACCGGCGAAAGCTTTTTCTCCGTCGCCGCGACGGAGGCCTGGCTGCACGAGGCCGCCGCCCCGGCCCTGATCGGCCGCGACCTGCGCGACCGCGACGCGATCCGCCGCGCCCTGCGGCCCTATGTGGGCTACGACGGCTCCGGCGCCGAAATCCGCGGCATCAGCGCCGTGGACCTGGCGCTGTGGGACCTGTGGGGCCGGCGGCTCGACCAGCCGATCTGGGCGCTGCTGGGCGGGCGCTGCCGCGAGCGCATCCGCACCTACAACACCTGCGCCGGCTACGGCTATGTCCGCGGCGCCGAAGGGCAGGCCACCACCAACTGGGGCCTCGACCGCGACGAGGGGCCGTATGAGGACCTCAACGCCTTCCTGACCGATGCCGGCCGCCTGGCGGAGGATCTGCTGGCCCAGGGCATCACCGGCATGAAGATCTGGCCGTTCGACTTCGCCGCCGAGGCCTCCCACGGGTCCGCCATCACCCCCGCCCAGCTGGCCGAGGGGCTGGAGCCCTTCGCCAAGGTGCGCGCCGCGGTGGGCGAGGCGATGGAGCTGAAGGCCGAGCTGCACCTGCTGTGGGACGCGCCCTCGGCCGCGCGGATCGCCGAGGGGCTGCGGCCCTTCGGCGTGGAGTGGATCGAGGATCCCATGCCCGCCTCCTCGCCCGCCGCCTGGGCCGATCTGCGCCGCCGTCTGGGGCCGGCCCAGCTGGCCGGCTCGGAAACCCTCGCCACGCGGGCCCGGTTCCGCGAGTTCATGGCCGCCGGCGCCCTCGACGTGGTCATCCTGGATCTGGCCTGGTGCGGCGGGCTGACCGAGGCGAAGGCCGTCGCGTCCATGGCCGAGGCGTTCCACCTGCCCATCGCGCCGCATGACTGCACCGGCCCGCTGGCCTGGGCCGCCTGCACGCATCTGACGCTGAACGCGCCGAACGCCAAGGTGATGGAAAGCGTGCGCGCCTTCTATCACGGCTGGTACGGGGAGCTAGCCGAGGGGCTGCCGGTGGTGGAGGACGGGCATATCCACCTGCCCGACGCCGCCGCGCCGGGCCTCGGCGCGCGCCTGAGGCCCGAGGTGTTCGACCGGCCCGACGCCGCGCTGCGCCGGTCCGCCTGACGCGGCGCCCCGCCGGCTCGGTCGGCGCGACGGCCGAGCCGATGCCGCGCAGCTTTTGACGCGCGCGTCAACTCGCCCCATGTGTCGGGTCCCGCCGCTTCGGAGCCGCCGCCATGTATCCCCTGATCCGCGTCGCCCGCGCCATGTTCAGCGCCCGCCGCATGCCCTTGCTGGAGCCGGGGGAGGTGCATGTGGTGCACACCCGCTGCTGGCCGTGGGACATCGATCCGTTCATGGAGCTCAACAACGGGCGCACCATGACGCTGATGGATATCGGCCGCCTGCCGCTGGCCGTCCGTTCGGGCCTGATCGAGGCGATCCGGCGCAAGGGCTGGCGGCTGACCATGGCCGGCGCCGTGGTGCAGTATCGCCGCCGCGTGCTGCCCTTCGCCAAGATGGAGATCCGCTCGCGCGTCGCCGGCTACGACGACCGTTTCGTGTATCTGGAGCAGCTGGTGATGACCAAGGGGCAGCCCGCGCACCACGCCATGTATCGCGGCGTGATCGTGGGCCCGAACGGCATCGTCCCGACGTCGGAGGTGCTGGCGGAGCTGCCCTATGACGACTGGGACATGGAGCTGCCGGAATGGGCCCGCATCTGGGCCGAGGCGGAGACCAAGCGCCAATGGCCGCCGGCCCTGGCCGAGGATCCGCCGCGCCCGGCCTGAGCCTCGCGCCGCCAAGGCTGCGCGGCGGCCCGGCGTCGATCTCGTTCGGTCCCGAAGCGCACGGTTGCGGCCCCTTTGCGGCCTCGTTGCGGCCGGTTGCGGCCTCGTTGCGGCCGCGCCGCCGCCCTGATCGTGAATCCAACGTGCCGTTGCGTTAGTTTCGGTTAACGAAACGACGACGCGCGTTTCACGCCTGCCGTTCAACTCTGTCTCTCGTCGGGTCCCCGCCCGCCGCGTTCCCAGACCGGAGACAGACCGATGACCGAAGACCGCCGCCAAGCCGCCCATCGCGTGCGCTGCGACGCCGCCGAAATGGCCCGCGCCCGCCCCCACCCGGCGCACCGCGCCAACGGCGACGAGCAGGCCTATGCCGGCGCCAACTACGCCATGAGCTTCACCAAGGGGCTGGAGCACGACAAGAAAACCGGGCTCGTCGCCGACGTCGCCCATGCGGAGGCCTATCGCCGCGCCATCGACGACGGCCGCATCGACGCCTTCACCACCGAGGTTCCGGTCCCCACGACCGAGCCGTTTCTCGGCCTCGACGCCGACGGCGCCGTGCGCCGGCGCCGGCAGTGGGAGGCGCCGACCGCCGGCGTGGTCTACGACCTCGAAGGGCCGGACGCGCAGGCCGTGACCATGCCGCCGGCGCCCGGGCTCGGCTCCGACGAGCTGACCTACGAGATGGCCGAGGTCTACGAGCTGGCGGTGCTGCGCGACGTGCCCTTTGCGGCCTTCGACAACAACCTGCTGCCGCCCGCCGACCCGGAGCTCGCCAAGGTCGCGGCGTCCGTGGCGCGGCTGAACGCCATGGCCTACAAGCCCGCCTCCGGCGCCGGCCGGCCGCGCAAGACCGACGAGACCGGCGCCGTGGGCCTGCACCAGGCCTTCCGCGGCGCCTCGCCCGGCGTGGATCGCGGCCCGTATCTCAGCCAGTTCCTGCTGATCGGCACCGACCTGCAGGAGGAGGGCGCCGGCGGGCCGGAATCCGGCCAAGTGCGCTACGGCGCGCAGACCATCGATCAGCGCGTGCCCGTGGCGGTCCCCGGACAGGACTACATGACCACCGAGGACGACTGGTTCCACGTTCAGAACGGCGCGAACGTGCGGGACGACGGCACGCTGTTCGGCGCCGCCGCGCCGCGCCGCTTCATCGCCACGCCGCGGGATCTGGCCACCTACGTGCACGACGACGCGCTCTATCAGGCCTATCTCAACGCCTGCCTGATCCTGCTGGCCCAGGACGCGCCGCTCGACCCGGCCTTCGACCGCATGGTGGGGCGCGCGAAGATGACGACGCCCGCCGGCGCGCTGGAGCGCAACGCCACGGGCTTCGCCCTGTTCGGCGGTCCGCACATCCTGACCCTGGTGACGGAGGTCGCGACCCGCGCCCTCAAGGCCGTGCGGTTCCAGAAGTACAACGTCCACCTCAGGCTGCGGCCCGAAACGCTCGGCGGCCGCCTCGTCAAGCATGCCGACATCAAGGCGGCCTGGCCCATCGTCGGCTCTCGCCTGTCGACCATGGCCAAGGATCTGGGCCCGACCTTCAACGCCGTGCGCAAGCTGACCGCGCCCTCCTCCACCGCCAAGACGCCGGTCTATCTGCCCATGGCGTTTCAGGAAGGCTCGCCCATGCACCCCGCCTACGGGGCCGGGCACGCCACGGTCGCAGGGGCCTGCGTGACGGTGCTCAAGGCCTTCTTCGACACCGGCGCGCAGTATCTGTCGCGCGAGGAAACCCGCCCCGGCAAACCCGCGCGCCAGGTCGAACGGTTCCGCCGCCCCGCCGAAGGCGACGCGATCCGCGCCTACGCGCCGGCCGCAAACGGCGCGACGCTCGACGACGTCTCGGCCGACACCCACCTGCCCCTGACGCTGGAGGGCGAGCTCAACAAGCTCTGCGCCAACATCTCCATCGGGCGGAACATGGGCGGCGTCCACTACTTCTCGGACTACTACGACAGCGCGCGCATGGGCGAGGCCATCGCCATCGGCATGCTCGAGGAACAGGCGCTCTGCTACGCGCCCGACCGCTTCGTGCTGTCGCTGCCCACCTTCGACGGCGAGGAACTGCGGATAGGCCGCGCCTGACGCGATCGGCCGGCCCGCAGGCGGGCCGCTCCGCCGCCCCGCATTGCGCTGGGGCGCGAGCGGCCCGAGGGGCTGCCGGGCCGGCCGCAGCCGCCCTCGTCCATCCCGGCGGCGGGTCCCCCGTTGGCCTGCCGGGGCGAGGCGGCTAGGCTCCCCCCTCCACCGCCAGGAGGGGGGAGCCGTTCACCGTCATGTCCTTCGACGCTCTGCCCGACGTGCTGCAGGCGGCCGGCGTCTCGCTGGTCGCCTACGTGCCCGATGCCGGCCACGCCGCGCTGATCCGCGCCGCCCATGACCGCCCGGCCTTCACGCCCGTGTCCCTGACGACCGAGGAGGAGGGCGTCGCGCTGTGCGCCGGGGCCTGGGCGGGCGGCGCGCGGTCGGTCCTGCTGATGCAAAGCTCGGGCGTCGGCAACTGCCTGAACATGCTCGGCCTGATCCGCTCCGGCCGCTATCCGTTCCTGACGCTGGTGACGATGCGGGGGGAGTGGGGCGAGTTCAATCCGTGGCAGGTTCCCATGGCCGAGGCCACGGCGCCGGCGTTCGAGCTGATGGGCGTGGGCGTGCGCCGCGTCGATCGGCCGGAGGATCTGGTCCCCACGGTGGAGGCGGCCGCGCGCATGGCCTTCGACGGCGGCTCGGCCATGGCGGTGCTGATCGGCCAGCGCGTGATCGGCGCCAAAAGCTTCTTCGGAGAGGGTCGATGAGCGCGCTGGACCGGCGCGAGGTCGTCGCCCGCCTGCTGCGGGACCGCGGCGAGGCGGTGGTGGTCACCGGCCTCGGCAATCCCACCTGGGACGTGGCGGCGGCGGGCGACCATGCGCGCAACCTCTACCTGTGGGGCGCCATGGGCGGCGCAGTCGCCATGGCGCTGGGCCTCGCGCTGGCGCGGCCCGAAACGCCGGTCTGGTGCGTCACCGGCGACGGGGAGATGATGATGGGCCTCGGCTCGTTGGCCGTGGCCGCGCAGTCGGCGCCCGCGAACCTCTCGATCCTGGTGCTGGACAACGGCGAATACGGCGAAACCGGCGCCCAGCGCGCCCACACCGCCGCCGGCGCGGACCTCGCCGCCATCGCCCGCGGCTGCGGCATCGCCGCGGCGGTCCGGGTGGAGGACGCCGCGGGGCTGGAGGCGCTGGCCCACGCCCTCGCCGCGCCCGGCGCCGGCCCCCGCTTCGCCGCGATCCAGGTGGCGAGGGGCGGCGGCGACAAGGCCGCGATCCGCAACGCCCTGAGAGACCCCGCCGTCAACCGCGCCCGCCTGCGCGAGGCGCTGGGGCTGAGCGTGGAGTAGCGCTCAGACCGTGACCAGGTCGTCGCGTTTCGAGAGGAAATCCTTGACGAGCTGGTGGATCCCGTCCGCCCCGCCGGCCAGAAGCAGCGCCGTCAGCACCACGTCGAC
>JBCBYE010000277.1:0-6081 GCA_039816075.1 Pseudomonadota bacterium
CCGCCATAGGCCTTGCGCGTGATCACGGTCACCTTGGGCACCGTCGCCTCGCCGTAGGCGAACAGCAGCTTGGCGCCGTGCTTGATGACGCCGTCGTATTCCTGGACCGTGCCGGGCAGGAAGCCGGGCACGTCGACCAGCGTCAGGATGGGGATGTTGAAGCAGTCGCAGAAGCGCACGAAGCGGGCCGCCTTGCGGGCGCTGTCGATGTCCAGCACGCCGGCCAGCACCATGGGCTGGTTGGCGACGACCCCGACGCTCTGCCCCTCCAGCCGGATGAAGCCGGTCACGATGTTGGGGGCGAAGGCCTCCTGAATCTCGAAGAAATCGCCCTCGTCGGCGATCTTATGGATCAGCTCCTTCATGTCGTAGGGCTTGTTGGGGTTCTCGGGCACCAGGGTGTCGAGGCTGGGCTCGAGCCGGCCGGGATCGTCGAAGAAGGGCCGCACGGGCGGCTTTTCGCGATTCGACAGCGGCAGGAAATCGATCAGGCGCCGCGTCTGCACGATGGTCGCCAGATCGTTGGGATAGGCGGCGTCGGCGACGGAGGATTTGGAGGTGTGGGTCTTGGCGCCGCCCAGCTCCTCGGCCGTGACGACCTCGTTGGTCACCGTCTTCACCACGTCAGGGCCGGTGACGAACATGTAGGAGCTGTCCTGCACCATGAAGATGAAGTCGGTCATGGCCGGCGAATAGACGGCGCCGCCGGCGCAGGGCCCCATGATGAGCGAGATCTGCGGCACCACGCCCGAGGCCATGATGTTGCGCTGAAACACCTCGGCATAGCCGGCGAGGGAGCTGACGCCCTCCTGGATGCGGGCGCCGCCGCTGTCGTTGATGCCGACCACCGGGGCGCCGTTGCGCATGGCCATGTCCATGATCTTGCAGATCTTCTGGGCATGGGTTTCCGACAGGGACCCGCCGAAGACGGTGAAGTCCTGGGCGAAGACGTAGATCATGCGGCCGTTGACCGTGCCCCAGCCCGTCACCACGCCGTCGCCGTAGGGCCGGCTGTCCTGCATGCCGAAATCGGTGCAGCGGTGGGCGACGAACATGTCGAACTCCTCGAAGGAGCCCTCGTCGAGCAGCAGCTCGACGCGCTCGCGCGCCGTGAGCTTGCCCTTGGCGTGCTGGCCGTCGATGCGGCGCTGGCCGCCGCCGAGGCGCGCGGTGGTGCGCCGGGCTTCGAGTTCGTCGAGAATGTCCATGGGTCGGGGGTCCTCCGTTCGCGGCGCAACATAATTGCGAGCTTCGCCGTTGAAAATGGCGGATATGGCCTGAGGCGTCGGCGGCGGCCTCGGCCGTGCCGACCCGGGACGCTGCGGCGCAAGGTGCTGCAACGCCACGCGTTTTCCGTCGGCCGTCGCGCAGAACGGCCGGCCGAGGCCGCGCCCGCGCCGCGCCGAGGCGCGCCCCGCGCCGCCGGATGCGCCGCGGCGCCCGTCGATTGCGGCGCGAAACCACGGCGCGGAAGGCCGGCGCGCACGCTTTCGGCGCGATTGACGCCGCGCGCCAAGCCGATACGATCCGCCGCCAAAGCCTTGATCCGCCCCGCCGCCTTGGGGACGGACGATGACATAAGGGAGGCATGCCATGGCTGTCGTTTCGATGCGGGTGAACGGCAAACCCGTCGCCGGCGAGGTGGAGGGCCGCACCCTCCTCGTCCAGTTCCTTCGCGAGGGCCAGGGCCTGACCGGGACCCATGTGGGCTGCGACACCTCGCAGTGCGGGGCCTGCGTGGTGCTGGTGAACGGCGAAAGCGTCAAATCCTGCGCCCTCTTCGCCCAGGACGCCGCCGGCGCCGACGTGACCACGATCGAGGGCATGGCCAATGCCGACGGGTCCCTGGGCGTGATCCAGCAGGCGTTCCAGGACAATCACGGCCTGCAGTGCGGCTTCTGCACCCCGGGCATGGTGATGACGGCGGCGGACCTGCTGGCGCGCAACGCGGACCCGTCCGAGGAGGAGATCCGCGAGTATCTCGAGGGCAACCTCTGCCGCTGCACGGGCTACCACAACATCGTCAAATCGATCCAGGACGCGGCCGGCAAGATGCGCGCCGCGGCCACGGCGGCCGAGTAAGGCCCTGGCGGGGCCCCGGGGCGCGCGCCCGCGCCCCGGTTCCCGCCTGTCAGGGCCGCCGCGTCAGGGAGGGCGCGGCCGCTCCGCCGTATGGTCGGCGACACGAGACGACACGCCGCCCCCCCTCGCGCGCCGCGCGACGGTCGAGGCGGACGGCAGCTCATCAGGGAGAGAGACATGCCGAAGGATCATGGCATCGGCGCCGCAACCAAGCGTCGCGAGGACATCCGGTTTCTGACCGGCAAGGGCCGCTACACCGACGACATCAACGTCGCCGGGCAGAGCTACGCCTACATCCTGCGCTCCAACACGGCGCATGCGACGATCAACTCGATCGACGTTTCGGCCGCCGCGGCGGCGGCGGGCGTTCTGGCGGTGATGACGTCGGCCGATCTGGAGGGTGTGGGCGGCCTGCCCTGCGGCTGGCAGATCCATTCGCGCGACGGTTCGCCCATGGCGGAGCCGCCGCACCCGGTCCTGGCCGCGGGCAAGGTGCGCCATGTGGGCGACCCGATCGCCATGGTGGTGGCCGAAACCTACGAGCAGGCGCGCGACGCGGCCGAGAAGATCGAGGTGGATCTGGGCGCCCTGCCCGCCGCCGT
The DNA here is from genome assembly GCA_039816075.1 of Pseudomonadota bacterium. Classification (GTDB taxonomy): domain Bacteria; phylum Pseudomonadota; class Alphaproteobacteria; order Rhodobacterales; family Rhodobacteraceae; genus Albimonas. The sequence continues at coordinate 2,685 of JBCBYE010000277.1, forward strand.
GGACATGGCCGCGGCCATCGCCGACGGCGCGGCGCAGCTGCATGACGAGGCCGCTTCGAACCTGTGCTACGACTGGACGTTCGGCACCCCGCAGGAGGAGACGGACGCCGCCTTCGCCGGCGCGCACCACGTCACGACGCTGGAGCTGGTGAACAACCGCCTCGTGGCCAACCCGATGGAGCCGCGCGTGGCCATCGGCGAGTACACCTCGCATGACGGCATGCACACGCTGCACACCACCTCGCAGAACCCGCATGTCATCCGCCTGCTGATGGGCGCCTTCGTGCTGGGCATTCCGGAGCACAAGCTGCGGGTCATCGCGCCGGACGTGGGCGGCGGCTTCGGCACCAAGATCTACCACTACGCCGAAGAGGCGCTGGTCACGCTCGCCGCCAAGCGGCTGGGCCGGCCGGTGAAGTGGACCTCCGACCGCTCCGAGGCGTTCATGTCCGACGCTCAGGGCCGCGACCACGTCACCAAGATCGAGCTGGCGCTGGATGCGGACGGGAATTTCCTGGGCATCCGCACCGACACGCTGGCCAACATGGGGGCCTATCTGTCGGTCTTCGCCACGGCCGTGCCGACCTACCTGCACGGCACGCTGATGGCGGGGAACTACAAGACGCCCAAGATCACGGTGAACGTGAAGGCGGTCTTCACCAACACCGTGCCCGTGGACGCCTATCGCGGCGCCGGCCGGCCGGAGGCGACCTATCAGCTGGAGCGGGTGATCGACCAGGCGGCGCGCGAGATGGGCATGGATCCCGCCGCGCTGCGCCGCAGGAACTTCGTCACCGAGTTCCCCTACGCCACGCCCGTGGCGGTGGAGTACGACACCGGCGACTACGAGGCGACGCTGGGCAAGCTGGAGCAGATCTCTGACAAGACCGGGTTCGAGGCGCGGCGCGCCGAGAGCGCGGCGCGCGGCAAGCTGCGCGGCTACGGCCTCGCGTGCTACATTGAGGCCTGCGGCATCGCCCCGTCGGCCCTGATGGGCGCGCTGGGCGCCCGCGCCGGCGGGTTCGAGAGCGCGCAGGTGCGCGTCAACGCCGCCGGCGGCGTGACGGTCTGGACCGGCGCGCATTCCCACGGCCAGGGCCATGAGACGGCCTTCGCGCAGGTCGTGGCCGACATGCTGGGCATCCCCGAGGAGATGGTCGACATCGCCCATGGCGACACCGCCATGGGGCCGATGGGCATGGGCACCTACGGCTCGCGCAGCCTCGCCGTAGGCGGATCGGCCATCGTCGGCGCCACCAACAAGGTGATCGAGAAGGCGCGCAGCATCGCCGCGCATATCATGGAAGCCTCGGAATCGGACGTGGAGTTCAAGGACGGCGCCTTCACCGTCGCCGGCACCGACAAGTCCATGGCTTTCGGCGAGATCGCGCTGGCCGCCTACGTCCCCCACAACTTCCCGCACGACAAGCTGGAGCCGGGGCTGGAGGAGCAGGCGTTCTACGATCCGGCGAACTTCACCTTCCCGGCCGGCGCCTATGCCTGCGAGGTGGAGGTGGACCCCGAAACCGGCGTCACCCAGGTGCTCGGCTTCTGGGCGGCGGACGATTTCGGCAACGTCATCAACCCGATGATCGTCGAAGGCCAGGTGCAGGGCGGCGTCGCCCAGGGCATCGGCCAGGCCATGCTGGAGAACTGCGTCTACGACGCCGACGGACAGCTGCTGTCGGGCTCCTACATGGACTACGCCATGCCGCGCGCGGACGATCTGCCGATGATGTCGGTCGATCATTCCTGCATCACGCCCTGCACCCACAACCCGCTGGGCGTGAAGGGCTGCGGCGAGGCGGGGGCCATCGGCAGCCCGCCGGCGCTGGTCAACGCGGTGCTCGACGCGCTGAACGCCGGCGGCAAGCCGGTCGCCCATATCGACATGCCCCTGACGCCGCAGCGCGTCTGGGCCGCCATGAACGCCTGATCCTGATGCGGGGGCGCCCGGCGCCCCCGCCCCATCACGGGAGAGCCCCATGTACGCTTTCGATTTCTTCAAGCCCGCCAGCCTTTCCGACGCGGTCACGGCGCTTCAGGCCGAGGACGCGCAGGCCCTGGGCGGCGGTCAGACCCTGATCCCGACGCTGAAACAGCGCCTGGCCTCGCCTTCGGCGCTGGTCAGCCTCGCCGACGTGCCCGAACTGCAGGGCGTTTCGGTGGAGGGCGGCGCCCTGGTCTGCGGCGGCGCCGCCACGCACCACGCCATCGCCGAGGCGACGGTCGAGGCCTCGCCCGCGCTCAGCGCGCTGGCCGGGCATATCGGCGATCCGGCGGTGCGCCATCGCGGCACCATCGGCGGCAGCCTCGCCAACAACGACCCGGCGGCCTGCTGGCCGGCCGCGGCGCTGGGCACGGGCGGCACGATCACCGCGACCGGGCCGAACGGGTCGCGCGACATCGCCGCCGACGACTACTTCCAGGGCATGTTCGCCACGGCGCTGGAGGAGGGGGAGATCGTCTCCAAGGTCTCCCTGCCGATCCCGTCGCGCGCCAGCTACCAGAAGTTCGTGCAGCCGGCCTCCCGCTTCGCCCTGGTCGGCGTCTTCGTGGCGCAGACCGCCGACGGCGTTCGCGTGGCAGTGACCGGCGCGTCCGAGAACGGCGTCTTCCGCTGGTCCGAGGCGGAGGCGGCGCTGTCCTCCGACTTCTCGGCCGCGGCGATCGAGGCGCTGTCGGTTCCGGCCGACGGGCTGATCGGCGACCTGCACGCGACGCCCGCCTACCGCGCGCATCTGGTGAAGGTGATGACCAAGCGGGCCATCGTCGCCGCCTGATTTCGGCGCGCCGTCGGCCTTGCCGGCGGACCCTTGTCGCGCCCGGCCCCTGCGGCCGGGCGCGTTTCGTTTCAGGCCCCCGGCGTGGGAGAGCGCCCATGACCTTCGATGAAGCCCGCCTGCGCGAGGCGCTGATGCGCGCCTGGTCGCTGGAGACCGCGCGGCAATGGACGGCGGACAACCCCGCCTCGGGCCAGTGCAACGTCACGGCGGCGGTGGTGGCGGATCTGTTCGGGGTCGACGTACTGCGCACGCCGCTGCCCGGCGTCTGGCACTACTACAACCGCGTCGACGGTCGCCGCTGCGACCTCAGCGACAGCCAGTTCAGCGCCCCCGGCGCCCGGTTCGAGGCGCCCGAGGCCTATGCGGACGAGCCCACGACGGCGGAGGCGGCGATGGAGGGCATTCCGCAACGCGAGTTCGACGCGCTTCGCGCAGCCCTTCTGCGCGAGCTTGGCGGCTGAGATCAGGGTCGCCGGGGGGGGGCGAAACGCGCCGGCCGCGCTGGACCCAAAAAAACGGGCGCGCAGCGGCGATGCGCGGCGCGCCCGTCAGAGACGGCGACGGGCCTGAGCCGACGCCGAGGGACGACATGATGTTTCATCATGCGTGAA
>JBCBYE010000111.1:0-9413 GCA_039816075.1 Pseudomonadota bacterium
CTTCGGCTGGCGAGCCTTGACCCTTTCGACGACTCGCCTTCCGCACCACCCTGGGGGCCCGGCCTCGCCGGCGCAGGCTGGAGGGCGGGCCGACGCTCTTGCCGCAAGGCAAGGCGTTCGGGGCGGCCGGAGGCCTGCGCCGCGCTCAGTTCTCCAGGATGTCGCGCAGCTCCACCATGTTGGCCCGCGCCCGCAGGATCTTCTCGCCCATCACCGCCAGGTGGTCGGGCGCGAAGATGCCGTCCAGCGGGCCGTTCGAGACGATCAGCGGGTTGAACCGCGCCCCCTCGGCCACATGCGCCTCCATCCGATCCCACACCGCCTCAAGCCGCGCGGCCTCCACGGCGGAGCCGAAATCGATGCGCAGCGCCTGCAGCAGCCCGTGCAGCGCGTACATCTGTCCGCGCGCCTCGTGAAACAGATTGTCGGCGCGGAAATCGAACCAGCCCGCATCGTTGCCCTCGCCGGGCACGAAGGTCTTGGTGTTCACGTCCCACACCTCGGCGCGAGAGCGCTTCTGCAGCCGGTCGTTCATGTCGCCCAGATCCGCCGCGATTCGGTCCAGCAGGCGCAGCAGGTTGTCGGCCCGCGCGTCGAACAGCGCGTTGCAGTCCTCCAGCCGCATGTTGAAGCTGTTGTAGAGCCCGATCGCCCCGCGATAGGACGCCGCCGCCGAGGTCGCCATCAGCTGCAGCTGCGGATCGAAGGGGTTGTTGAACACCCAGGCCCGCTCGTTCGTGCGCAGGCGCGACGCCGCGCCCTGCAGGTCCGGATCCGCGCCCGAGGTGCCGCGCACGCGGCCCAGGCTGTCCGCCAGGTCGAGGCTGAAGCGCCGCACCACCTGCAGGACGCCCGACTGGAACGCGGCCTTGTTGTCGAAGTACGGCGTCGCCGCCCATTCGACCACGCCGAACACGCCGATGGTGTATTGCGGCGTCGCCGGCACCCAGTCGTTCTGATTGACCATCATGTCGATCAGGTGGCTCTGCATGTCCACGGTGCGCGAATGCGAGCAGGTGGACACCGTGCCCTGCCCCGCCGCCTGCGCGCCGTCCTCGCCGTTCGCCGCGGTGCTCTCGTCGGTCAGCGGCGCGTCGGCGAAGGCCGCCAGCACCTGTTGCGGGTAGTCCATGCTGACCCCGCGCCAATAGCTGAACCGATAGATCATCGTCGCCGTCCAGGCGATCAGGAACAGCAGCGCCAGCGGCCACAGCCATCGCAGCATCCGCCGCATCCCGCCGCGCTTGGCGCCCTCATAGGGATTGTCCGACGCCTCGCGCCGGCCCAGCCCGACGAAACGCAGCAGCATTTCTCCGACCTCCACGAAAAAATCGATCACTCGGGTCATGGACAGGACCCCTCCCAGGCATGCCGCGGCGTTCGCGGGCTGATGTAGACCGAAGGGGCCGTCTCTCCAAGGGGCGGAACCCGGTCTCAGGCCGCTGCGGCCGCTCGCCGCTCCAAAAAGAACCGCGCCAGGCGGCCGCCGATCTCGGCGCTGTCCAGGGGCTGCTCCAGCCGCTGCAGCGCCGCATCGGCGAAGTCGAGGTCATAGGCCTGTCCCCGCCGCATCTCGATGATCGCCTTGGAATAGGCCGTCTCGAACTCCGGATGCGGCTGCCAGCTCATCATCGGCAGGTCGCGCCAGGCCAGGCCCGCATAGGGGCAGAACTCGGACGAGGCGATCACGTCCGTCCCGTCCGGCGGCTCCACCACCTGATCCTGGTGCGAGGCGAGCACGCGCAGGGTGCGGCCGGTTCCCGCCTCCTCATAGGTCTGCACGCCGATGCCCCAGCCCTTGTCGGATTTGACCACTCTGCCGCCCAGCGCCTGCGCCATCAGCTGGTGGCCGAAGCAGATGCCGACCAGGGGGCGGCGCGCGGCGGCGATCTCGCGCACGACGGCCTCCAGCGGCGGAATCCAGGGCAGATCCTCGTAGACGCCGGCGGCCGAACCGGTGATCAGCCAGCCCTCCGCCGCCTCCGGCCCCTCCGGCAGCTCCCCGTGATTGGCGCGCCAGGCGCGAAAGCTCAGGCCATGCCCGTCCAGCAGCCGCGCGAACATGACGTCGTAGGGGTCGAACCGGTCGGCCAGCGCCGGGTTCACATCCCCGGTCTGAAGAATTCCGATCAGCATCGCGCCCTCCCTCGCCCCGCGCGCGCCCCTTGGCGGCGGACAGGCGGCACTATAAGTCGGACCTGAGGCGGCGCCAGCCGTCCGCCGCCGGTCCGCGCGCCGGACGCGCCCAGCCCCGAGGCCCCATGTCCAAGCTCACGCCCGAGATCAGCCTCGCCGAGTCGCCCCCCGCCGACGCCGCCGATCTCGACGCCCTGCGCGGCTGGATCCGCGACCGCCGCATCGAAGAGATCGAGTGCGTCACCCCCGATTTCGCCGGCATCGCCCGCGGCAAGGTCATGCCGGCGGCCAAGTTCCTGCGCGAATCCGAGGTGCGGCTGCCGGTCAGCATCTTCTTCGCCTCCATCACCGGCGACTATGCCGAGGTCGACCACCCCGAGCTGCTGTCGGACGGCGACCTGACCCTGGTGCCCGACATCGCCACGGCCCGCGCCGTGCCCTGGGCGGGCGATCCGTCGCTGCAGATCATCCACGACATCGTCGATCGCGACGGCGCGCCGGTGGAATACGCGCCGCGCCAGGTGCTGCGCCGCGTGCTCGACGCCTATGCCGCGCGCGGATGGACGCCGGTCGTGGCGCCGGAGCTGGAGTTCTACCTCACCAAGCCCAATCCCGATCCCGACTATCCGTTGGAGCCGCCCGTCGGCCGCTCCGGCCGCCAATCGACAGGCAGCCAGGCGTTCTCGCTCTCCCAGGTCGACGAGTTCGATACTGTGATCGAGCACATCTACGACTACGCCGACGCCCAGGGGCTTGAGATCGACACGATCATCCAGGAGGCCGGCGCCGCGCAGCTGGAGGTCAACATGCTGCACGGCGACGCGATGGCGCTCGCCGATCAGGTGTTTCTCTTCAAGCGGCTGATCCGCGAGGCCGCCCTGCGCTGCGGCGCCTATGCGACCTTCATGGCCAAGCCCATGGCGCGCCAGCCCGGCAGCGCCATGCATATCCACCAATCGGTGCTCGGCGCGGACGGGCGCAACATCTTCTCCGCCCTCGACGGGTCGCCCACGACCCTGTTCGACGCCTTCATCGGCGGGCAGCAGCGCTATCTGCCGGCGGTTTCGGCCCTCGCCGCGCCCTACGTCAATTCCTACCGGCGCATGATCAAGTACATGTCCGCGCCGGTGAATCTGGAATGGGGCCATGACAACCGGTCCACCGGCCTGCGGGCGCCGCGCTCCGGTCCCGCGGCGCGCCGGGTGGAAAACCGCGTCTCGGGCGCGGACGCCAACCCCTATCTCGCGCTCGCCGGCAGCCTGGCCGCCGGCTATCTGGGCATGGTCGAGGGCATCGCCCCGCGCCCGCCGGTCACCGGCGGCGCCTATGACCGGGACCGCGATCTGCCCTACTCGCTGCTCGAAGCGGTGGAGCTGCTGGAGGCCTGCGAGCCGTTGATGGCTCTGCTGGGCGAGGAGTTCGTCAAGATCTACGGCACCGTGAAGCGGTTTGAGTATGACGAATTCATGACGGTCATCAGCCCGTGGGAGCGGGAGCACCTTTTGCTCAACGTCTGAGGTCTTCGATGCAAGATTCTGATATCTCTGGAAGATCGGCGGCTCTTAAAGTGATCTCTCAGCTTCACGTCTGACCTGAGGAACGATGCGCAACCTGCTCTATTCCAACGAGGATCGGGGTGAGTGGCCGCCCAGCTGGTACCACGCCTCCGCGGCGCCGGCGCCCGAGCGTCCCGGTCTGGAACAGAACCTGGAGGCCGAGGTCTGCATCATCGGCGCCGGATTCACCGGCCTCTCCGCCGCGCTGCATCTGGCGGAGCGGGGGGTGGAGGCGGTGGTGCTGGAGGCGCAGCGCGTGGGCTGGGGGGCCTCGGGGCGCAACGGCGGACAGATCGGCGTGGGTCAGCGGGTCGAGCAGCCGTATCTGGAGCGCATGGTCGACGCCGAGACGGCGCAGGCCGCCTGGGAGATCGGGCGCGACGCCGCGGCGCTGGTCAAGACGCTCGTCGCCCGGCACGGCATCGACTGCGCGCTCAAGGACGGGCTGATGTACGTCAATCACCGGGCCCGCCTCGACGGGCCCGTGCGCGACTATGCCGATCATATGCGGGATCGCTACGGCGCGGATTTCGAATACCATTCGCCGGGCGACGTGGCGGAGCGGACCTCGGCCGCCGATGTTTCCGGCGGTCTGCTCAAGCCCTCGGGCGGGCATCTGCACCCGTTGAACTACGCGCGGGGACTGGCGGCGGCGGCCGAGGCGGCCGGCGCCCGGATCTTCGAGCTGAGCGAGGCCGCGGCGCTGGACGGCACGACCGTGCGCACCGCCGCCGGCGCGGTGCGGGCGCGCAACGTGATCGTCGCGGGCAACGGCTATCTGGGGACCCTGCTGCCCGAGGCGGCGGCGCGGGTCATGCCGATCAACAACTTCGTCATCGCCACCGAACCGCTCAGCGAAAACCGCGCCAAGGCCCTGATCCGCGACGACGTGGCCATGGCCGACAGCCGCTTCGTGGTGAACTACTACCGGCTGAGCGAGGATCGCCGCATGCTGTTCGGCGGCGGCGAAAGCTACGGCTGGACGTTCCCGCGCGACATCGCCGGCTTCGTGCGGCCCAAGATGCTCAAGGTCTTTCCCGATCTCGACGACGTGGCGATCACCCATGCCTGGGGCGGCACGCTGGCGATCACGCCCACGCGCCTGCCGCTGTGGGGGGAGCTGCGGCCGGGCGTGTTCAACGCGTCGGGCTATTCGGGATCGGGCGTGGCGCTGGCGACCATGGCGGGGCCCGTGCTGGCCGAGGCGCTGACCGGCGACCGGCGGCGCCTCGAGGTCATGAGCCGCCTGCCCGCCCCGCGCTTTCCCGGCGGAGACGCACTGCGCCGCCCGACCCTGATCGCCGCGATGCTGTGGGCGCAGATCGCGGATCGGATCTAGGCGCAGGCGCCGGGAGGGGCCGAGGCTGGGCGCGCGCCGCGCTCACCCCATCTCGTTGATCCATCGCGGCGGGCGCGGCGGCGCCGCAGGGTCGGCGGGCGGCGGCGCGTAGGGCGCGGGGTGCCGGGCGGCCCCGGCGCGCATCTGACGTGCGACCTGGGCGATATGGGCGCCGTGCAGCTCCGCCGTTTCGATGTCGCTGGGCGGAGGGGCAAGCTCCACCGGCTCGTCGATGTTGGCCTGCGCCATGACGCCCAGATAGCCGGCCATGCGGTTGAGGTCGGCCTCGCTGCCGGTCGAGGAATAGTTGCCCCCGGTCTGGCGCACGGGAACCCAGATCATGCCCATCTGCGCGGCGAAGATCGCCATGTCCTGGAGGCAGTTGAGCTTGTCGCCGCTGCGCCCGGCCGAGACGGTGAAGCCGCCGGCGATCTTGTCGAGCCAGAGACGGTCGAGCCAGACCTCGCCCGCCAGCCGTTCGATGAAGGCTTTGAACCGCGCCGCCACGCCGCCGATATAGGTGGGCGAGCCGAAGACTATGGCGTCGGAGGCATGCAGGCGCGACCAGTGCGGATCGACCGCATCCACAGGCACGGCCAGGGCGTCGCACCCCTCCACCGCGGAGGCGCCGCGCACGACGGCGTGCGCCAGCGCCTCGGTCGAGCCCTTGAAGCCGCTGTAATAGACGACCGTCAGGATGGTGTCGGTCATCCTCGCCTCCCCCTTTGGAGCGTCGACGCCCCGGAGGCGCCGCAAAGCCGCCCGGGCGACGTTCGCGACGCCCCGGACCTGATCCAGGGCCCCCCGGGTCGTCGCCGGGCGCCTCGGCGGCATGACCCGGGACCGGCGGGCAAGGCCGCCGCCCGGCGCGGATCAAGAAGAAGGGCGGGCCGCGACCGGCCCGCCCCCTTCGGTCGTCGCCGCACGGTCCGGCGAATCACACCACCGGGTGCGGGTCCTTGATGACGTAGGGCCGCGGGAAGGCGCCCAGGGCCGCCTTGACCTCTTCGGCATCGAGATGGTTGGCGGTCGGCTGAAGCTCGGCCACCAGGCCCAGCTTCTTGTCCTCGACCACCTCGATGTCCGCCGCGATGTCGCGCGCCGTCAGCGCCGCGCCGTAGATGCGGGAGATCGCCATTTTGCGCAGGGCGGGTTTGAAGACCTTGCCGACCGCGGTCTTGGGCAGCTCGTCCATCACCTCGACATGCTTGGGATGCGCGGCGCGTTCCGAGACGTGCTGTTCCGCATAGGCCTTGAGCGCGGCGGCGTCGGCGGCGGCGCCCTCCACCAGTTCCACATAGGCGGCCGGGACCTCTCCGGCATGCAGGTCGGGCTGGCCGATGGCGCCGACGAACGCGACGTCGGGATGGCCGGCCAGGGCCTCCTCGATCATGGCGGGGTCGATGTTGTGGCCGCCGCGGATGATGAGGTCCTTGGCGCGCCCGGTGATCCACAGATAGCCGTCGGGATCGATGCGGCCCAGATCGCCGGTGCGCAGATGCGTGCCCCCGGCGAAGAGGCCCTTGTTGCGGTCGTCTTCGGTGTAGGTGCCGCCGGGACGGATGCCCGGGTTGAGCACGCAGATCTCGCCGATCTCGTCCACCGCCATCTCGCGCTTCACCGTCCCCTCGCCGTCGCAGTCCAGAATCTTGACGTCGGTATAGGGGAAGGGGATGCCGACGGAGCCGATCTTGCGCTCCCCGTCCACCGGGTTGCAGGACACGACGCAGGTCGCCTCGGTCATGCCGTAGCCTTCGAGGATCTTGACGCCGGTGGCGTCCTCGAACTTCTTGAACAGCTCCTGCGGCAGGGGGGCGGAGCCGCAGAAGGCGAGCTTGAGCGAGCCGACGTCGGCATCCACGGGGCGCTGCATCAGGGCGGCGGCGGCGGTGGGCACGGTGACCATGAAGGTCACGCCCCAGCGCTCCACCAGCTTCCAGAAATTGTCGAAGACGCCGTCGCCGCGATAGCCCTGCGGCGTGGGCATGACCATGTGCGCGCCCGAGGTCACGCAGGAAATCAGGATCGGGTAGGCCGCGAAAACGTGGAACAGCGGCAGCGGGCAGAGGAGAACGTCCGTCTCCTTGACCAGCAGGTGGTTGGAGGCCCAGCCGTTGTAGAGCATGCCGGCATGCTCGTGCTGCGCGATCTTGGGCATGCCCGTGGTGCCGCCGGTGTGGAAGTAGGCGCCGATGCGGGCGCTGTCGACGTTCTCGGCGAAGCCCAGCGTCGTCGCCTCGCGCGCCAGTTCGGAATGAAAGTCGAGGACCTTGCCGCCGTGCGCCGCCTCCACCTTGGGACGCATCAGCGGGATCAGCCAGCTGATCGGGGGGGCGAGGTAGCGCTTGAGGTCGACTTGCAGGATGGTCTTGACGTTGGGAGCGAGGGCCGCCGCCTCCGCCGCCTTCTGCGCCACGTCGGTCTTGGGGAAGGGCGCCAGCGTCACCAGCACCTTGGCGCCGGTTTCGCGCAGCAGCGCGCCGATCTGGTCCGCCTCCAGCAGCGGGTTGATCGGGTTGACCACGCCGGCCGTGGCGCCGCCGATCAGGGCGATGGCCGTCTCGTTGCAGTTGGGGAGCAGGTAGGCGACCACGTCCTCGTCCCCCACGCCCAGGCGGCGGAAGAGGTTCGCGGCGCGGGCCGACTGATCGCGCATCTGCGTCCAGGTGTAGGTCTCGGCCTTTTCCTTGGGGCCGGAGCGGATCTGGAAGCTGATCGCGGGGCGCTGACCGTGCCGGGCGGCGGTCTGCTCCAGCCGCTCGAAGACGGTGCGCGCGCTCCACCGCTCGTCCAGCGGCGTACGCTCCATATGCGCCTTGTCGTCGAGCGTGGCGAACGTGACGGCGGACTGATCCATGCCGATCCTCCCTGAGCGCGGCCGGCGTCTTCGCGCCTTGGCCGAAGTTGACGTGGGCGACGTCCCGAGCCTTGCACGGAACGCAACCCCGGTTCTCTCCTAGGATGGGTGTAGTGCGGACGGCGGCTCTTGGCCATACGAAAGCCGCGCGACGCGACCCGGATCGGCGCGCTCAGCCGTCCGTGAACTGCAGGCGGGCGAGGCGGGCGTAGAGGCCGCCTTCGGCCACCAGATCGGCATGCCTGCCCTCGGCGACGACGGCGCCGCCCTCCAGCACCACGATGCGGTCGGCGGCCTTCACGGTGGCCAGGCGATGGGCGATGACTACCGTGGTGCGGTTTCGGGACAGCCGTTCCACCGCCAGCTGCACGGCGCGTTCGGACTGCGCGTCGAGGGCGCTGGTGGCCTCGTCCAGCAGCAGCACCGGCGCGTCGCGCAGGATGGCGCGGGCGATGGCGAGGCGCTGCTTCTGCCCGCCCGAGAGCATGACGCCGCGCTCCCCCACGAAGGTGTCGTAGCCCTGCGGCAGGGCGGCGAGGAAGTCGTGCGCCGCGGCGGCCTCGGCCGCGGCGCGCACCTCGGCGTCGGTGGCGTCGGGGCGGCCGAAACGGATGTTGGCGGCGGCGCTGTCGGCGAAGATCGCCGGTTCCTGACTGACCAGCGAGAAGGCGGCGCGCATCGCTTCGGGGTCCATGTCGGTCAGCGGCACGCCGTCGAAGCGCACCTGCCCGCCCTGGGGATCGTAGAACCGCAGGAGCAGCTGGAAGACGGTCGTCTTGCCGGCGCCCGACGGGCCGACCAGCGCCACGGTCTCCCCCGGACGGATGGTCAGCGAGACCGAGCGGAGCGCCGCCGTCTCCGGCCGCGCCGGATAGCGGAAATCGACGGCGTCGAAGACGATCTCTCCGCGCGCCGGCGCAGGCGGGGCGGCGGGCGCGGCGGGGCGCGCGAGGGGATCCTCGGTCTCCAGCAGCTCGATCAGGCGTTCCGTGGCGCCGGCGGCGCGCTGCAGCTCGCCCCAGACCTCCGACAGCGCGGCGGCGGCGCCGGCGGCCACCAGGCCGAAGATCAGGAACTGGACGAGCTCGCCCGCCGTCATCTCGCCCGACCGCACGTCGGTCGCGGCGACCCAGAGCATGCCGATCAGCGCGCCGAGCACGGGAAAGATCAGGATGACCGTCAGCAGCGAGCGCGCCAGGATGCGCTTGCGCGCCGCCTCGAACGCCTGCTCGATCAGCGCGCCGTAGCGGGCGCGGGAAAACGCCTCGGCCGTGTAGGCCTGCACCGTCTGGGCGGCCAGCAGCAGCTCGGACGCGAGGCCTGAGCTTTCGGCGAGGCGATCCTGGCTCTCGCGGCTCAGCTTCCGCACGCGGCGGCCATAGATGAGGATGGGGACCAGAACCAGCGGGCCGATCACCAGGCCGAAGGCGGAGAGGCGCGGCGAGGTCCAGATCATCAAGGACGTCGCCCCGAACAGCAGCAGCACGTTGCGCAGCGCGATGGAGGCGGAGGACGAGACCACCGA
>JBCBYE010000498.1:0-3785 GCA_039816075.1 Pseudomonadota bacterium
CCGGCCCGCGCCGATCCGCGGAACGCGGATCGAGGACCGCTCCCGCCCCCCTCCGCCGTCGGACCCGGGCGCCGCCGTTTGACATGCCGTCCCCGGGCCCCGACATCTGCCGCATCCGCCGCCGAGCGAAAGAGCCGCCATGTCCGCCCCCGCGCCCGCCCAGACCTTCGCCTTCCGCAATTCCTATGCTCGCCTGCCGGAGCGCTTCTTTCACCGTCAGCCTCCGGCGCCGGCTCCGGCGCCGCGCCTGCTTCGCGTGAACGCGCCCCTCGCCGGCTTTCTCGGCCTCGACGCCGCGGCGCTGGCGTCGCCCGACGGCGTCGCCATCCTCGCCGGCCAGGCCACGCCCGAGGGCGCGGAGCCGCTGGCCATGGCCTATGCGGGCCACCAGTTCGGCGGCTGGTCGCCGCAGCTCGGCGACGGGCGCGCCCTGCTGCTGGGCGAGCTCGAAGGGGCCGACGGGCGCCGCTACGACCTGCAGCTCAAGGGCTCCGGCCGCACGCCCTATTCGCGATCCGGCGACGGAAAGGCGGCCCTGGGACCGGTGCTGCGCGAATACATCGTGTCCGAGGCCATGCATGCCCTGGGCGTGCCGACCACCCGCGCCCTCTCCGCCGTCGCGACGGGAGAACAGGTGCTGCGCGAACGTCCCCTGCCCGGCGCGGTGCTCGCCCGCATCTCGCGCGGACATGTGCGCGTCGGCACCTTCCAGTTCTTCTTCGCCCGCGAAGACGTGGACGCGCTGCGCCGGCTCGCCGACTACTGCCTGCAGCGCCTGCACCCGGATCGCGACCCGGGCGAGCGCCCGGCCGAAGCTTTGCTGCAGGCGGTGATCGACGCCCAGGCGGACCTGATCGCCCGCTGGATGTCGCTCGGCTTCATCCATGGCGTCATGAACACCGACAACATGTCCATCGCCGGCGAGACCATCGACTACGGCCCCTGCGCCTTCATGGAGGCCTACCACCCGAACACCGTCTACTCGTCCATCGACCATCACGGCCGCTACGCCTACGCCAACCAGCCGACCATCGCGCAATGGAACCTGGCGCGCCTGGCGCAGTCGTTGCTGCCGCTGCTGGGCGAAGACGAGCAGGCCGCCATCGACCTGGCGCAGGCCGCGGTGGACCGCTTCCCGACGCTCTGCCAGGCCCGCCGCCTGGCGCGCTTCGCGACCAAGCTGGGGCTCGCGGCCCCGGAAGAAGGGGATCTGGCCCTGGTCGAGGACTGGCTGCAGGCGCTGCAGGCCGGCGGCGCGGACTTCACCCTGGCGCACCGCGCGCTCGGCGCCCTGCCCGACGCCGTCGACCTGGCGGCCGAGGCGCCGCTGCGCGCGCTCTTCGCCTCGACCGACGCGCTCGACCCGTGGCTGGCGCGCTGGCGCGCGCGGCTCGCTGCGCAGGATCTGCCGCAGGCCGACCGTCAGGCGATGCAGCGCGGCGCCAATCCCGCCTTCATCCCCCGCAATCACCGCGTCGAAGAGGCCATCGCGGCGGCTGAGGCGGGCGACCTCGCCCCGTTCGAGCGGCTCGTGACCGTGCTGGAGCGTCCCTTCGACGATCAGCCCGACGCCGAAGACCTGTCGCGCCCCGCCGCCGCGCACGAGGCGGTGACCCAGACCTTCTGCGGCACCTGAGCGGGCGGAGGCCTCGCCCGGCGTCGCGCTCGCCGCGTCGTCGAACCTCGCCGCGGCGATCCATGCGGCGGACCGCGTGGGCGGGCTCGACCGCCGCCCCCGCCGCGTCCGTCATGCGGGGGCCGCCGCGGCGACGGCGACCACGCCGGTCGCGCCCGGATGGATCTGGACCGCCCTGGCGCGATCGCGGCGCGACATCCCCGCCGGGGGCCGGTTCGGGAGGGGCATCGAGCCCCTCCCGAACCGCTCGACGCGTGCCGCGCCTTCGAAAGACGCCCGGCGTCGGCGCGACGCCCTCACAACGGCGTCGGCGCGACGCCCTCATCACAGCGTCGGCGCGACGCCCTCATAACGACGTCGGCGCGACGCCCCCATCACGGCGGCGGCGCCATCGTCAGCGCCTCGCCGCCGCTCCAGACCACGGCCTCGACGCAGGTCTGAGCGCCCACGCCGCCGCACCAGCCGCCGTCCCGCGCCACCAGCAGGACGCGCATCAGGCCCCAGTCGACCATGCGCCAGCCCTCCGCCTGCCAGCGCCAGGCGCGATCCCCGATCGCCGCATGCAGGCCGCAGCCGCCCGAGCCGCAATACATCGACGCGGCGGAGGAGCAGCGGAAGCGGCTCTCATCCACCAGCCTGTCGAGGGGCGCGACGCCGTCGAGGTCCACCTCGCGCACCGCATCCGCCGCGTCGAAGACGCCGTCGTTGAAGGATCGGCAGCTCTCCGCGGCCTCCTGCACGATCGCCTGCACGGGATCCGCCGCCGCCGCGCCGCCCATCATGACGGCCGCCGCCGCCAGCGCCGCCGCGCCCCTCGCCATCGCTCTGACCCTCATCCGCATGCCCGACCTCCCATCTTTCGGCGACCGGAGCTTGGCACGCCCCGGGACCCGCCGCGCCCCTTGACACGCGGGTCCGCCGCCGCAATTCGTCCGGACAAATATCAGGGGCGCAACCGCCCCGCTAGGGAGGAGGCCGCCATGCCCGCGCGGCGATCGCTGCTCTTTGCTCCGGCCACGCGGCCGGAGGTGTTCGAAAAGGCTCTTGGGACCGGGGCCGACATCGTCTGCGTCGACCTGGAGGACGCCGTCGCCCCGCCGCTGAAGGCCGAGGCTCGGCCCGGCGCGGTCGGCTGGCTCGGCGACGATCCGCGCCGTGCCGTGCGGATCAATGGGCTGAAGACGCACGCCGGTCTCGCCGATCTGCTCGCCGCGGCGCAGGCCGCGCCCGCCGCCGGCACGATCCTGCTGCCCAAGGTCGACGACGCCGCCGAAATCGCCCAGGCCGACGCGATCCTGACCGAGGCGGGCGCCGGCTGCGCCCTCGCCGCCCTCATCGAAAGCGTCGACGGGCTGGAAAACGTGCAGGCCATCGCCGGCGCCTCCGCCCGCCTGACCCTGCTGCTCTTCGGCGCGGTGGATCTTTCGGCGGAGCTCGGCTGCGACAACGCCGCGGCGCCGCTCGCCTATGCGAGGGGCCGCGTGGTCCATGCGGCGCGGCGGGCCGGCGTGCCGGCGCTCGACGTGCCCAGCCTCGACTTCAAGAACCTGCCGGCCGTGCGGGCCGAGGCCGAGGCCGCCAAGGCCCTGGGCTTCAGCGGCAAGGCCGCCATCCACCCCTCCAACATCCCCGAGATCAACGGCGTCTTCACCCCCACGCCGGACGAGATCGCCGAGGCCAGGCGCGTCCTCGCCGCCTTCGAGGCGTCGGAGACGGGGCTGGTGGTGCTCGACGGCAAGCTGATCGAGGCCCCGGTGATCCGCCGGATGACCGCCCGTCTCGCCGCGGCGGAGGCGGCCGGCGCGACGGGGGCGTCGGCATGACCCTGCCCCTCCCGCTCGAAGGCGTGCGCGTCCTGTCGGTCGAGCAGTACGGCGCCGGGCCGTTCGGCTCGCTCTACCTCGCAGACATGGGCGCCGACGTGGTCAAGATCGAACCGCCCTCGGGGCCGGGCCGGGCCGGCGGCGACAGCTCTCGCCATTCCGGCCCGCATTTCCTGGGCGAGAACGACAGCCACTTCTTCCAGTCCTTCAACCGCAACAAGCGCTCCCTCACGCTGGATCTCAAGCGGCCGGAGGGTCAGGCCATCCTGCGGCGTCTCGCGCCGAAATTCGACGCGGTCATGAACAACCTGCGCGGCGATCAGCAG
>JBCBYE010000706.1:0-2322 GCA_039816075.1 Pseudomonadota bacterium
CGGCGCTGTAGTCGCCGTGCACGTTGCGGGCCGGCTTGCGGTCCGAATCCGGATCGTCCACGCGCAGGGTGTGGTCGAAGACGACGACCTCGCGCGCGCCCAGCTCCCGTTGCAGCAGATCCGTCAGCTCCGCATCGTAGGTCGCCTGCCAGCCGTCCTGCGCGGCGAAGTCGGCGACGGCGGTCGGCGCCTGCACGAAGCTCACGCCGTCCTCGGCGAAGCGGACGGCGGCGTCGTCGCGCGTGTCGGCCACGGCGACCTCGGTCGCGACCAGCTCGGGCGAGATCATCTTTCCGACCACGCCGCCCGCGTCGATGTGGAACGCTTGGCGCTCGGGCCGGTGGACGTGGTAGTTCACGGAAGCGGTGCGCGGCATGACGCGTCTCCTGCGATCATTCGGTCGTCATCGCAGGTATCACCGCGGCGTCGCCGTTAAATCGGCGGGGTCCCGGCTTCAGTTTTCGGATTTCGCCGATAATGCGGCCGTCTCCCGCGCCCAGACCGGCGGCCGCCCGATCTTTTCGAGCAGAAAGTCGATCAGCACCCGCACCTTGGCGGTCAGCACGTTGGCCTTGGGATAGACCAGCCAGAGGGCGGAGCGGTCCTCGATCTCCCAGTCCGGCAGCACGCGCCGCAGCGCGCCCGAGGCCAGCTCCGCATGCACGCTCCACAACGCGTTCATGGAGATGCCGGCCCCCGCCATGGTCGCGATCTTCAGGCTGGTCCCGTCGTCGCAGGTCAGGCGCACGGCGGCGTCCGGGGGCGGAAACAGGCTCGCCGGTCGGTCCGGCCCCGCCGACAGCCGCCGCGCCGCGGCGTCGCGGAAGGCCAGCAGGCGATGGCCGGCCAGATCCTCGGGGCCCCGCGGCGCGCCCTGCGCCGCCAGGTAGCCGGGCGAGGCGCACAGCACGCGCGTGTCGTCCGCCAGCTTGCGCGCCCGCAGGCTGCTGTCCTCGATCGGCGCGTTGCGCAGCGCCAGGTCGTAGCCGCCCTCGATCAGGTCCACCTGCGTGTCCGACAGGCGCAGCTGCAGGCCCACGCCGGGATGCCGCGCGATGAATTCCGGCAGGATCGGCGCGATGTAGAGCTGGGCGAAGCTGCTGGGCGCGGCGAAGCGGATCGTCCCCGCCACCTCCGCCCGTCCCAGGCCCAATGCGGCCTTGGCCGCGTCCTCCTGCGCCAGCATCTCGCGCGCGAAGGGCAGGAATTCCTCGCCCGCCAGCGACAGCGAGACCTTGCGGGTGGAGCGATGCAGCAGATCGGCGCCCAGCTGCCCCTCCAGCTTCGCCAGACGCGCGCTCGCCACGGCGGGGGCCAGGCCCAGCCGGCGACCCGCGGCGCTGATGTTCAGCATCTCCGCCGCCATGACGAAAAGGCGCACGCCCTCGGTATCCATTCGCGTCCCGCCCGATCCGTTCCGCCCCGTCGCCAGACCCTTCGCCGTCGCGCCGCGCGCGTCAATCCGGGCGGCGCCGTCCCGCATTCCGCCCCGCCCGGTTTTCTGCCAAGGACGGAGCCGGACGGCGCGCGGCCGTCCGCGGCGGAGGATCGACCCATGGCAAGCGACGACGCGGCGCCCCCGCAACCCGGGTCGCCCCCGCAACTCGGCTCGCCCCGGCCGCCCCTCGGGCGGGCGCCCGCGTGACGGCCGAGACGCACGCGGCGGCGGCGGCGTCGGCCGCCGTCACGGGCCATTTCGGCGAATGGCTGCAGGGACGGCTGGGGCCGGACGGGCCCGTGGCGCTCGTCACCGTGCCCTGCGCGCGCTTCGCCGCGACGGTGCGGCGCCGGTCGGGCGACGGGGTCTCGCTCGGGCCCCGTCTGCGCCAGGTGATCGACGCGGCGTCGGCCCGCGCGTTCCTGCGCGCCGCCCGGGCCGACGCGACGGGGACCTTCGAGCTGCAGACGGCGGCGGCCGGCGGGCGCGGCGCGGGCATGTCCACCGCCGCGCTGCTGGCCTTCGCCCGCGCCGCCGGCGCCCGCGCCGGACCGGAGGCGCTGGCCCGGGCCTGCGTGGCGGCCGAAGGCGCCAGCGATCCGCTGATGCATCCCTCGCCGGAGCGGCTGCTTTGGGCCTCCCGCCTCGGAGAGGTGCTGGATCGCACGCCGCCCTTGCCGGTCTTCGAGCTCGTCGGCGGCTTCTTCGGCGCGCCGGAGCCGACGGACCCGACGGATGCGCGCTTTCCAGACATCTCCGATCTGGCGGCGCGCTGGCGCGCGGCGGCCGGGCAGGGCGACCGCGCCGCCCTCGCCGCCGTCGCCGCCGCCTCGGCGCGGCGGACCACCGCCCTGCGCGGCCCGCGGGACGATCCGATGCCCGAC
>JBCBYE010000439.1:0-4201 GCA_039816075.1 Pseudomonadota bacterium
ACCTTGAAGCTGAGCGGGGTGGTGGGGTTGGAGACGACGCGGGCGAGGCGCGCGGCGTCGAGGATGCCCTCCTCCTGATCGAACTCCCACGACCGGTTCTGCTGCGCCTGAAGCCGGCGCTGAAGCTTGTTGGCGAGCCGGCCCACGGCGCCCTTCAGCGGCTCCAGCTGCTGGTCGAGATAGCCGCGCAGGCGTTCCAGTTCCTCCGGCTCGGCCAGATCCTCGGCCGAGACCTCCTCGTCGAATTTCTGGGCGAAGACCTTGTAGCCGGGATCGGCGTCGGAGATCGGCGCCGGCCGCGGCGGCGCCTCGGGCGGCTCGCCGTCGTCGGCGGGCGCCTCGTCGGTCATGTCCGTCTCGTCGGCCTCGTCCATGGCCACCTGGGCGGCGGAGGCGTCGGGGCTGTCGGCGGATTGCTCGTCGGGCGCGCTGTCCTGGTCCTCGTCCCCGCCTTCCTCGCCCTGGCTTTCGTCGGGCTGCGGCTCCTGCCCCTCCTCGTCGTCCTCGTCCTCTCCCTCGTCGGGCTGATCGGGATCGTCGCCGAGCTGCTCGCCATAGCCGAGCTCGTCGATCACCTGGCGGGCGAGGCGGGCGAAGGCGGCCTGATCCTCGAGATTGCCGCAGACGTCCTCGAAGGTTTCGCCGGACTGCTGCTCCATGAAGCCGCGCCACAGCTCCAGCACGTTGTCGCAATCGCTGGGCAGCTCCCGCCCGGTGGCGAGGGCGCGCACGAGAAAGCCGGCCGCCTCCGCGAGGGGCGCGTCGGCCTGCTGGCGCACGTCGCCATAGCCCATGCGCCGGGCGGATTCGGCCAGGCGCGCGTCGAGGTTGTCCCCGACGCCCGGCATGGCCTTGGCGCCGATGGCCTCGCAGCGCGCCGTCTCCATCGCCTCGAAGATGGAGCGGGCCATGTCGCCCTGCGGCATGTACTTGGCGTGCGCCCCGCCGTCATGAAACCGCAGGCGCAGGGCGTAGGCGTCGCCGGCGCCGCGGGCCTGCATGACCTCGTCGCGGGTCATGCGGCGCGAGACCTGGGGCAGGCGCACGGCGTCGTTGGTCATTCCCGGCGGATCGACGGAGTAGGTGACGGCCAGCTCCTGGTCGTCCGCCATCGCGCGCGTGGCTTCGGCCAGCGCCTTCTTGAACGGTTCGGCGGGATTGTCGGGCTTGGGGGCCATGGGCGTCGTCCGTCGCTTCGCGCCGCCTCGCAGGCGGGGGCGCATAGTGCGGCGCCGCGCGCGGGCGGCGCAAGGCCGGGGCGTGCGGCGCGGCGTCTGCATCCGGTGGACGCGGTCGCCGCCGGGGCGGGCGGTCAGGACCCGAGGCGGCGGCGCATCAGGGTTTGGCAGGCCGCAAGGTCCGCCTCCAGCAGCGCCTCGGCCGAGGCGGCGCCGGCGAAGACGCCGCCGAGCGCCGCGCGGTAGCGGGCATAGGCGTCGAAGACGAGCGTTTCGACCTGCTCGGCGGCCTGCACCCGGCCCGATCCGGCCTCGGACAGCGCGTCGCGGGCGGCGAGGCGATAGGCCTGGGCTGCGGGCGTCTCCTCCGCCTCGCCCTGGGCGATCAGGGGCGTGATGCCGAAGAGCTGCTCCGCCGCTTCGGAGGCGGCGGCGCATCGGGCGAAGGCCGCGGCGGAGGGGGTGGCCTGCGGGTCCATCAGCGCCGACCATGGCGCCGTGGCGGCGGCGGCCGGGGGCGGCGCGGCGGCGGCCAGCCCGACGGCGGCGGCGAGGAGCGTCCGGTAAGGGCCCATGGCGGCGCCTCCTGCCAGTGAACGGAGCCTGATCCTGCGCCAAGACGCAGCGCGTGTCGAACCGGGGCGGCTTCGGCGACCGCCGCGGGGGCCGGAGGCGTCGTCAGAGGGCGAGGCGCAGCCGCATGATCCGCCGGCAGGGCGCGCGGTCGGCGGCGATCAGGCCGGGATCGTTCAGGTGGCCGGCGGCGTAGCGGCCGACGGCGGCGTCGCGCGCCGCGCGGGCGGCGGCCTCCGGATCCTCGGCGCCGGCCTCGGCGAAGGCGCGGGCGGCGAAATGGGCGAAGGCGTGCAGGGCCCGCTCCTGCGGCGCGCCGCGGCCCTCGGTTTCCACGTCGATCAGGCCGAGCGTCTCGGCCATGACGTCCTGCGCCGCGCAGCGGGCGAGCGTGAGCGGGTCCTGCGCCGCGCCGGGGGCGGCGGCGTCGAGCGGGCCGGGGAAGGGCGCAGGGCGGGCGGCGAAGGCGGGGGCGGCGAGCAGGAGGGCGGCGGCGCATGCTGCCGCTCGCCAAGAGGCGAACCGCCCTGCGACCGCGCACGAGCGAAGGGTGCGACCCGAGGTCTGGTCAGGCGAGCGCAGCGCGCCGGCAGGCGAATGATCGATCACTGTCGTCGGGCCTTCGGCGAGGTTCGTCGCTTTCGTTCCAATCGTTCAGGGCACATCGCGCCAGCCTCCTGAAGCGAAGTCTCGTTCCCGGTCGACTCCAAATTCTATAGGTCCAATGCGACGCAAGCATCGATGTCTCGGGCGAGCGGCGCGCTGGCCGGACGAGGCGGCTGATTGTCGACGACCCAGTCCTCTCCGGCTTCATAAGCGTCTCGAGCGCCTAGCCAGGTCGCACCAGGCTTGCGAAGCGCAAGCTGCTCCGACAGGCCTTCGTCATCAATGAAGCCCTGAGGGGCACGCGGGCCGAGCGCTTCCATCGCTTCGATCGCCGTTGCGACCTCGGGCGGCAAGGCTTCGGGGTCGTACGGAACAAGGAGCGCGGCGAACAAACCGAAGCAGGTGGCGTCCCGCTCCGCAGCCGATGCATCTCGGTCGGTGGCGGCGTGCAAAGGCGTCGGTTCTTCCGCGTCCGAAGCGTGAGCCGGGGTCGACGCGATGGCCGCCAGGACGACAGCGAGGAAAACCCTGCCGATCACCCCAGGCTCACGCTGGCCGCGCTTTCGGGCAGTTCTTCGCCGAAGCAGCGCTGGTAGAACTCGGCGACGGTCTGACGCTCCAGCTCGTCGCACTTGTTCAGGAACGTCACGCGGAAGGCGAAGCCCACGTCGCCGCCGAAGATGCGCGCGTTCTCGGCCCAGGCCAGCACCGTGCGCGGCGACATCACCGTCGAAAGATCGCCGTTCATGAAGGCCGAACGCGTGAGGTCGGCCACCGTCACCATGCGCGAGATGGCCGTCTTGCCTTCGGGCGTCTGGTAGTCGGCGTGCTTGGCCAGCACGATCTCCGCCTCGGCGTCATGCTCCAGATAGTTGAGGGTGACGACCATGGACCAGCGGTCCATCTGGCCCTGGTTGATCTGCTGGGTGCCGTGATAAAGGCCCGTCGTGTCGCCGAGGCCCACGGTATTGGCCGTCGCGAAGAGGCGGAAAAACGGGTGCGGGTGCAGCACCTGGTTCTGGTCGAGCAGCGTCAGCTTGCCCTCCACCTCCAGCACGCGCTGGATCACGAACATCACGTCCGGGCGGCCGGCGTCGTACTCGTCGAAGACGATGGCGACCGGGTTGCGCAGGGCCCAGGGCAGGATGCCTTCCTGGAACTCGGTGATCTGCACGCCCTCGCGCAGCTTGATGGCGTCCTTGCCGATCAGGTCGATGCGGCTGATATGGCTGTCGAGGTTCACGCGAACGCAGGGCCAGTTGAGGCGCGCGGCCACCTGCTCGATATGCGTGGACTTGCCGGTGCCGTGATAGCCCTGGATCATCACGCGGCGGTTGTGGGCGAATCCCGCAAGGATCGCCATCGTGGTGTCGCGGTCGAAGCGATAGGTGGGGTCGAGCGTCGGCACGCGGTCGGTGGCCTCGGCGAAGCCCTTGACGGTCATCTCGGTGTCGATGCCGAAGAGGTCGCGGACGCTGAGCTCGACCGAAGGTTCCATCGTCTCCAGGATCGCGCCGTCAGCCATGGGATCGTCTCTTTCGTAAAGCCGGAAAGGGCCGGCGCTGGGTCTGCGCGCGGCGAGAGATTTGGTGCAGCATATGGCCCGGCGGCGCAAGGGCGCCAGTCGGCGGCCTGTCGCGGCCGGGGAGGGCGGGGCGACAGCGGGCGGCGCAGGCGTTAAGCTGGGTTAATGACCCGTTTACACCGCCGTCTCCCCGCAGTCCTGAGGCCCCTGGCCCGCTTGCCCGTGCCGGTCCTGCTCCTGGCCGCGCTCGTCTTTGCGGCCGCCGCCCGCGCGGAGCCTGTCCTGCAGGGCCCGGCCCGGGTGGTGGACGGCGATACGG
>JBCBYE010000113.1:0-9358 GCA_039816075.1 Pseudomonadota bacterium
CCTCGCCAATCGGTCGGGACTGGTCGGCAAGAACTTGATGTTCCACCCACTCACAGGTGTCGCCGGCGTCTTCGACGAGCCCATGCTGCGCGTCTACAAGCACCTCGACTTCGTGCCCGACGTGATGGGCAAGTCCGGCGAGGAGCGGCGCGCCATCTGCGCCGGTCTGTGGCCCGTCACCGAAGAGGTGCGCGACGGCATGGCCCGCAAGGTGGAAGAGCACGCGGACATCGCCGCCGCCGCCCAACGTTTGGAGTTCGCGGTGGGCTGAGCCCCTCCGCGATCCGCGGTCTCTTTCGGAACGGACGCCCGGACTCCGTCCGCCGGCCCCTTGCGGCCGGTCGGCGGAGGGCGGGAGACCCGGCCGCCCGGACGGATCGCGCCTGTTGCGTGGATTACCCCTGTCGCGCGCGCGTCGTCACCGTCTTGCGCGTCACGCCGATCCGCCGGGCCCTGCCCGGGCGCTGCACCGCTCTTGCGGGGCTTTCCGACGGATCGTTTCGGCCGATGGCCGACCGCTTACCGCTGCGCGGTCGAACATCGTCGCCCAGGCCCCGAACGTCCCCGTTGGACGCCGCGTGGGGGGCTTTGCGAATCGCCGATTTGCGTGGCGCTGGGATGCGACGCGTTCGGCCTAAATAGAATGACGTAGCGTTTTCAATAGGTTGCCGATTTCGCCCTCGCCATATTGGGGGAGGTGAAAGTTGCGACTGCCCGTCGCGCCCCGTTCGCCGCAGTCTCCTCAGGGTCGGCGGATGGGGCGCGGCTTGCACGCCCCGCACCGTCCCGCCGACACCGAACGGGGCAGCAACGGCCAGGGGCACGGACCATGACGCATGACTGGATGATCGACGTTCTCGCGGATCTTCGGCAGTACGCGGTTCGCCACTACTACATGGATCTCGCCGAGCAGATCGACGACGCCATCGTCGTCGCCGCGGTCGAACTCCGCTCCGGCGCGGAAGGCGGCGAGATCGAAGGAGGGCACGACGTCCGGCACACGCTGCGCCCCGTCTGAACGACGGCCCTTCGGGGCCGTGATTCGGCCGGGCGGCGCCCGGCCAGCATCCTGCGAGACCTCCTGAAGCCCTTGGGCTGTCGGGGGGTTTTGGCATGCTCAAGGGAAGGTTGCTTATCCGTGAATCAATACTACCATAGGGCGAGAAGCGTCCGGTGGGTCAGAGGGCATGCTTCCGGCCAACGAGGCGATCGAACCCTGCTGGGGGCCGAGCGCCCCTGCGTGCGGTCGGCAAGCGCGCCGACGGAGAGCGGGTTCGGCCATGTCGCCCCAGCACAGACTGCAGGAAATCGTCGAGGCCTCGCCTCAAGTCACGGATCAGAACGAGCTCAACCGGCTGTTGCGCCATGTGCGGCGGGCCTATGACCTCGACAATGCGATCTACTACGCGCTGTCCCTCGGCGGCGATCTCGCCGGGCAGGAATTCGGCGCGATGACCTACCCCATGGCTTGGCATGAGCGCTACGAGGACGTGCGCTACCGCGACATGGATCCGGTGGTGCTCAACTCCGCGTCCACCTTCGTGCCCTTCGACTGGCGCACGCTGGATTGGACCGGACGCTCCTTGCGGCGGATGCTGTCCGAGGCGGAGGAGTTCCGCGTGGGCAACCAGGGCTATTCGATCCCGCTGCATGGGCCGCTGGGCCAGTTCGCGATGTTCTCCGTGTCCAAGCAGTGTTCGGAAGAGGAGTGGGGGGTGCTGCTGGGCGAAACCGCGCAGGAGCTGCTGCTGATCGCCCACCACGTGCACCGCCAGGTCCTGACCGTCACCGGGGCCGAGGCCGTGCGCCCGAGCAAGCCCCTGTCGCCGCGCGAGCGGGAGGCGCTGACGTTGATCGCGGCGGGGCGCAGCCGCGGTCAGGTGGCGGACAAGCTGAACATCTCGGAAAGCACGCTGCGCGTGTACCTGGACAGCGCCCGCCACAAGCTGGGAGGGCTGAACACCTTCCACGCCGTGGCGATCGCCATGAAGACCCGCAACATCCACGTCTGAGTTAACCTCTGCATAGGAAGGCCTAAGCCAATGTAAACAATACACTTTTCACCAGTTGTTAGCATTACCGTCCTATAAGCTGGCGCACCCCCCTACAGGAGTGCGCCATGATCCGCTTTGTCTTCGGCAAAGATCTGCCCCGTGTGCCCGTTCTCGCGGAAACCATGTTCAAGGACCGTGCCGGCCAGTTCCATGGTCGGCTGTCTTGGGACGTGCACGTGGACGAGAACGGTTGCGAGCGCGATCAATACGATACGCCCGAGGCGCTTTACTGCATCTACGAGCTTCCCGACGGCACCCACGGCGGTTCCGGCCGCCTGATGCCCACGACCGGCCGCACGATGCTGAACGAGCACTTCACGCATCTCTCCGACGGCGTCGAAATCGAAAGCCCGCTGGTTTGGGAGAGCACGCGCTTTTGCGCCTCGCCCCGCCTTTCGGGCGGCCTGACGCAGGCCAAACGCATCTCCACCGCGCTGATGCTCGCCGGCTGCGAAGTCGCGCTGCGCCTCGGCGTCGCCAACTTCGTCGCGGTGTTCGACGCGCCGATGCGTCGGATCTACCGCTCCACCGGCTGGCCGCCTGAGATCATCGGGACCGAAGGCCATGGCCGCGACGCCCTGTGCCTGGGCCTCTGGGAGGTGTCGGAGGAGGCCCGCGACGCCATTCAGGACCGCATGGCCGAGCCCGTGGAGCTGGGCGAAATCCCCAACCCCGTCGTCATGCCGCCCGAGACCATCGAGGCGCCGATGCGCCGCGTCGCCGCCTGATCCGGACCGAGCGGGATTTTCATGGCCGTCCCCAGGGTCTAGACCGGAGGCCGCGCGCCGCCCGATCCGGGCGGTCGCGCGCCCCGGCGGCCCGGCGGAAAGGACGCGGCGATGACCACTCCCGGCGGCCTGCTCGTCGAAGCGGGCCTGTCCGACGATCAGGCGCTGGCCCGCGATCTGGCGGTCGAACGGCTCGCCGAGCTGGGCGTCGACCTGAACGAGGGCCGCATCGACCCCGCCGACGACGATGACGACACGCGCGATGCGGAGCTGCTGGCCGTTCTGGGCCGCGCCGGATCGGGCAAGACCCGCCTGCTGGCGCTGCTGGTGAAGGCGCTGGGCGAGGCGGGACTCGATTCGGTCTCCAGCGAGTGGGAAGGGCGCAAGAAGCGCGGCCGACGCAGCTTCGCGGTGCTCGCCCCCACCAACAAGGCCGCCTCGGTGCTGCGCAATCTGGGCGTGCCGGCGACCACGATCCACCGCATCGTCTACTCTCCCGTTTACGATCCCCAGTACGAGAAGATCGCCGAATGGTTGGCCGGCGACGCCAAGCGCCCCGTGGTCGAGGGCATCGACGACGCGCTGCTGGACCGGGCCGAGGCGAGCTACAAGGCCCATGCGTCGGTGCCCGGCGCCCTTGCGGCGATGGGTCTGCGCGGCTCGGATTTCATCCAGGGCTGGTCGCGGCGCGAGGACCCGCTGGACATCGCGCTGGTCGACGAGGCGTCGATGCTGGACGACAAGCAGCTGACCGACCTCAAAGCCCTGTTCCGTCTGGTGATTCTGTTCGGCGATCCGGCCCAGCTGGCCCCCGTCGGCCAGTCCGGCGCCATGGTGTTCGACGCCTTGCCGGAGGGTCGGCGGACGGAGCTGCAGCGCATTCATCGACAGGCGGTGGACAGCCCGATCCTCGATCTGGCCCACGCCCTCGCCGATCCGGAGATGGATTTCGACCGATTCGAGGATGAGGTGCGCGCCGCCGCCGGCCGCGACGACCGCGTCGTCGTGGCGGAGCGCGCCGACGCCGGCCTCATGACCCGCTCGCCCATGCTGGTCTGGCGCAACGCCACCCGCGTTCGGCTGATCCATGCGTTCCGCAAGGTGCATGACGCGCCGGAGGATCGCCTGGCGCCGGGCGAACCGCTGATCTGCGACGGGGTGGAGCTGCCGTTGAAGCATCGCCGCAAGCGCATCGATCTGGAGGCGCGCGGCCTCGTGAAAGGCGCGCCTTGCGTCTATGTCGGCGAGGGGCGCAAGCCGGGCTTCGCCAAACTGCACGTCCTGGGCGCGGAGGATCCTCGGATCAACGTCGCCTCGATCATCCAGATCGAGCGGCCGGATCAGGAGGAGCCCTTCATTCCCACGGCCGCCAGCATGGGGGCCGCCTTTCTGCACGGCGCCGCGGCGACGATCCACAAGGCCCAGGGTTCGCAATGGCCGGTGGTGCAGGTCTTCGCGCCGGATCTCTACGCCGCATGGCGCAGCGGCCGGGCGGAGGCGGGGCTGCCGCTGTGGAAGCGCCTCGCCTATGTGGCGATCACCCGGGCGCAGGAACGTCTGGTCTGGGTCGTGCGCAACCGCATGGCGCGGCCGGCCGAGGGGCTGACGCTGGAGGATCTGGAGGCGGAAGCGGCGCCGCTGCTCGCGCTGTCGGCAGAGGATCCGGCTACGGCCGAGTAACCGCGAAGTCGACGAACAGCGTCCGCTGCAGCAGGTTGAGGTTGTCGTCGGACACGGCGAGCAGTCGGATGCGGCCCTGATCGTCGCGCCACGCCGCGATCCCCTCCAGATTGTCGAAGCCGGCGGAGGGCGGAAACTCCGCCAGCACCACGCCGCCGGTCAGATCGTCGCCGTCGAGGTCATAGCGCCAGAGGGCCGAGGCGAAGCCGCCCAGCGTCGTGAAGCGTCGCGCCACCACATAGAGCCGGCCGTCCGGGCCGAAATCGGCGCCCGTGGGCGCGAAGGCGCCCAGCGGCGCAAAGCCGGCCGCGCGGTCCGGGCCGGCGTCGGCCGTCAACCAGACGGCGCCCTGTCCCGCCGCCTCGGTCTCGCGCAGCGCCAGCAGCCTGCCGTCGGGGGCCTGGGCCAGCGCCTCCACCCCGTCGTTAGGCGCCCAACCGGCGCCGTCCGGCTCCAGCCAACGCAGGCGACGCTCCACCGCGCCGGCGCGGCTGAAGGCAGCAAGTCTATGAAAACGCTCGAAGCTTGCCAGGCGCAGACCGCGCAAGGCGGGATCGGGAATGACCAGCCCTTCCGCATCCAGCCAGACCGGCGTCGGTCGGCCGTTCTTGCCGATCACGTAGTCTATGGACAGCGCCTGCAATCCGCGCAGGCCGAGGCCGGGCGCGTAGTCCAGCCGTCCGTCGAGCCACGTTCCGCGATCCGACAAGGCGACGAAGCGGGCGCCGTCGACCGACACTTCCACGGCCGAAAGCCCGCCGAAATCATGCGGCCCGCCGCGCAGCTCCACCGCGCCCAGCAGCTGCACGCCCGCCGCCTCGGGCGCGGCCGGCGCATAGGGCAGCACCCGCAGCGGCCGTTCCGAAGGGGTCGCCGGTCCGGCGGCGGCCAGCGCCAGCGCGGCCGCCAGCAGGGTTCTAATCCGCATCCAGCACGCGGCGGCAGTCCGCCGGCAGGTCCGCAAGGGTCATCACGTCCCGTGCCCGAGGCTTGCGCGGACCTTTCGGCGGCGGCGGGTTCAGCGCCTCGTCGCTGAACCACCAGTCGAGCGTCGCGTCGCAGCCGTCGCCGGCCGGCGGCGGCGCCTGCTCCACGCAGCCCGCAGCCCCCGCCGGACAGGCGAGCCGCACATGAAAATGCGCGTCATGCCCCCACCAGGGCCGCACCTTGCGCAGCCAGGGTCGCGGCCGGGATTCCGACACGCACAGATGCCGCTTGATCGCCGCGTTGACGAAGATGCGCGCCACCGCCGGATCCTCCGCCGCGGCGCGCAGCGTGCGTTGGTTCGCGACGGTCCAGTTGTCGTTGATCGATCGGCGATCCCCGGCGACCACGGACCAGGCGCCGATGCGTTCTCGATCGGCGCGGCTCCACGGGTCGGCATCGCCGGCGCGGAACCAGATGTCGAGGTCGAGCCCGATCTGGTGAGAGGCATGGCCCGACGTCATCGGCCCGCCCCGCGGCTGGGACACGTCGCCCAGCAGCAGCCGCGGCGTGCCCGCGCCCTGCGCGGCGCCGGCGAGGCGCTGCAGAAAGCGCAACGCCTCCGGGTGGCCCCAGTTTCGGTTGCGGCTGAGGCGCATGGCCTGCCAGCCCGGCGCCGTTTCGTCGATGCGCACGCCGCCGGCGAGGCAGCCCTTGGCGTAGCTGCCCAGCGGCGCCGGCGCCTGCGCCGATGCCTCTGCCTGCGAGCCGAAGAGGGTCTTGGCCAGCGGCTTCGCTTGCGCTTGCGTCGCCCCGCAGGCGGCGGCCAGCGCGGCGGCGAACAGAAGGGGGCGGATCATGCGGGCCTCTCGCGCATCTGTGCGTCTCCTTCAGGGTCGACGGGCGCCAGGGCCGCCAGACCCAGCAGAAACAGGGCGATGACCGGGGCCACGCCCGCCTGCTGAGATCCGGTCGCCCAGGTGGCCCAGCCCACCAGCAGGGGCGCCAGAAACGCGGTGGCCTTGCCGGCGAGCGCGTAAAGGCCGAAGGCGGAGGTCATCTCCGCCTCGTCGGCCTGTCGGACGAGCAACGTGCGCGAGGCCGCCTGCATCGCGCCGCCGAAGGCCCCGACGAGGCCGCCAGCGATGTAGAAGACGATGTCCGGCGCCGCGCTGTCCGCGCCCACCGGCAAGACGAACAGGATGGAGTCACGCCCGGCGGAGATGCCCAGCAGCGAGGCCGCCGTCAGACCCCACAAGCAGGCGGCGACGACCCGCTTGGGCCCGACGCGGTCGTCCGCCATGCCGCCGACCCAGCAGCCGACGGCGCCCAGGATCGCGGCGAGGATGCCGAACACGCCGATCTGCACGATCGACCAGCCCAGCACGCCCGCCGCATAGATGCCGCCGAACGCGTAGAACCCGTTGAGCGCGTCGCGATAGATCATCGAGGCGCCGAGAAACCAGCTGAGGCTTCTGCGCCCCGGCAACTGCGCGAGCGCCGCTTTCAGGTCGTCCAACCCGCGTTGGAGAGCCCCGCGCATCGGTCCCTTGCGCTGCGCATCGGGCACGAACAGGAACAACGGCAGGGCGAAGACGACGAACCAGATCGCGGTCAGCGGCCCGACGCTGCGCGTGCCCTCGCGCGCCTGCGCGTCGAGGCCGAAGGCTGGCGCCGCGCCCAGCAGGGTCACGCCCTCCTCGTTGTCCACCAGAGCCAGCAGCATGATCGCCAGCGCGACGACGCCGCCCACATAGCCCAGCGCCCAGCCGTTGCCGGACAGGCGGCCCATCTCCTCCCGCCCGGCAAGGCTCGGCATCATCGCGTTCACGAAGACCGCGGCGTATTCCGCCCCGATCAGCCCGACGGCGAAGGCCGCCAACGCGATCCAGACCGAGGACGGCTCCGGCGACGCCCACCACAGGGCCGCGGCTCCCAGCACGTAAAGAGCGCCGAACCCGGCGATCCAGGGCTTGCGCGGCCCGCTGGCATCGGCCGCCGCGCCCAGCAGCGGGGCGGAGATCGCGATGGCCAGCCCCGCCGCCGCGCCGGTCCAGGCCCACAGGGCCTGCCCCAGCACCGGATCGGGCGCGATGGCCGACACGAAATACGGCGCGAAGATGAAGGTGACGACCAGCGTGTGCCACGGCTGCGCCGCCCAGTCGAAGAGCATCCAGCTCCAACGCGCGCGGGGCGAGGCGGTCATGTTCGGCGCGACGCCGCGGCGTTCGAGGTCGGGGGGCGGGTCACGGGGCGAGAATCCTCATGCGGAACGGTGATGCGCGGACGCTTGCATCCTTGCTCCCGGCGCCGTTTCGGGCAAGCGGAGAGGGCCGGAGCCGCGCCCGAGCATGCAGAAACGGGAAGCATCGCGCTGCGAAACCAATTTGCAGTCTGCCTTTTTTTCAGACAAAACTCAGGTTTCCTCATTGCTTGAAGGGCTTGCGGAGAGCCATGCGTTTCACGCAAAGCTGACATGCGCGTCAACACCTAGCTTGAATAATTTATGACGTCATATTCGCGCCTAGGAAATCCCTAACGACTCGTAGAGAGAGGAGACGGCGCGAATGTTCGACGCGTCCGACATGACCTCTTTCACCAACGATCAGGGGGCGCGCGCCCGGAAGCTCTTTTCCGCGGTGGTGCTCGCAGCCCTTGACGACGCGGTGATGGAGCAGCGGAAAAACGGTTCCGGGGTTGAAAACATCGCCCGGTGGGCGCGCTCCAAGGATGGGCGCGAGGTGCTGACCTGCGCCGGCATCGACCCCAACGAGCGCACGGTCAAGGGCCTGATGGAGTTCGTCGAGAAGGGCATCCGCACGTCGGTGGCCCTGCGTGGCGAGCGCGATGAGGAAGAGAGCCGCGAAGCGGCTTGACGCCTCGGCTTTCGGACCGAATGAAAAAACCCCGCGGGTTGCACCGCGGGGTTTTTTCATGGTGAGTCAGGGCGCTGGTTCCAATGTGGGGATCCTGATCCGATGCGCGACCGCCGCGGCCCCGTCGTCGTCTGCGGTCTCGTCCGCAACGCGGTCGAGACGTTGGATCAGGACGTCGCCCGCATCGACGCCGCGCTGGCCGGTTTCGACCAGGTGCGCTGGCTGCTGGTGGAATCCGACTCCTCCGACGACACGGTCGCGCGCCTCGCCGCGATGAAGGCGGCGCGCCCCGGCTTCGACTTTCTGTCTCTGGGCCGCCTCGCGGATCGCACGCCGGAGCGGGCGGAGCGGCTGGCCCTGTGCCGCAACGCCTATCTCGACCGGCTTCGCGAGCCGGGCGCCTATGCCGATTGCCGCTTCGTCGCCATGGCCGACATGGACCTTCTGAACGACCGCCTCTCCGCCGCCGCGGTCGACAGCGTCTTCGTCCGCGACGACTGGGACGTGGCGACCGCCAGCCAGACCGGTCCCTACTATGACATTTGGGCGCTGCGGCATCCGCTGTGGTCGCCCAACGATTGCGAGGCGGCCATGGCCTGGCTCGAGGCGCGCGGCGCCAAGCACTGGCACGCGGCCCGGCTGGTGGAGGCGCGGCAGATCACGCTGCGCCCCGACATGGACTGGATCGAGGTCGACAGCGCCTTCGGCGGTTTCGCGCTCTACCGGCGCGAGGCGCTGCTGGGCGCCGGCCGCTACGACGCCCGCGCCCCCGACGGATCGCTGCAGAGCGAGCACGTGGCCCTGCACGCCGCGATGCGGGCGGAGGGGCGGCGTCTGTTCGTCGTGCCGTCCCTCGTCAACGCGCAGCATACGGAGCACACTTCGCCCGAATTCATCGCGCGGGTGCTGTCGCCCCAGGCCCCGCTGCAGCCCGCATGGCGGGACCGGCTCGCCGGCGCCCTGCGCCGCGCCGCCCGCCGCCGGCTGCTGGGATGGCCGCTGCGGGCGCTGGGCCTGGGCCGGCCGGGAGGACGCTGAGCCATGCTGGAGACGCTGGAGCTGCCGATCGACCGCGTGCGCGTGCCGGTGAAGCGTC
>JBCBYE010000769.1:0-2024 GCA_039816075.1 Pseudomonadota bacterium
CTTGAGGATCGTCTTGTCGACCACGTCCAGCTTGACGTTGTCCTGACCCATGTCGATTTCGGCCTTGATGCGGCCCTTCACCGGCTTCCCGCTCAGCGTCACGGACATCACGCCTTCGCCGGTGACGACGTTGTAGTTGCCGCCCTGACCGCCGACGTCGCGGCCCTCGCCCTGCACGTTGATCTTCAGGCCGCGCTGGCCCTCGTTCATCGAATACCAGCCGTCCTTGTCGCGGTCGCGATAGGCGACGCCGGTGATGATCGCCTCGTCGTCCTGCGTGGTGCCGAAGTTCTGGGTCATCACGTAGGGGCCGACCGAGGTGCTTTTCTTGTTTTCCTTGAGCATCGACACGCCGACCTCGCGGAAGTCGTCGCGCATGATGTTCACGCGGTGGCCGCGGCCCGGCTGCAGACCGTCGCTGAGGATCCGGCCCTGCAGGTTGGGGCCGTAGTCGATGGCCATGCCCTGATGCGCATGCTCGGCGGTTTCGGAGAAGGCGAAGACGTTCTCGCCCACCAGCTTGACGTCGTAGCCTTCCTTCTGGACGCGCGGCAGCAGCGGCTGCTCCCCCGGCAGCTGGTGGCTCTGCGTGTCCTGCTTGGCCTGCAGGCGCGAATGCTTCAGCGCGGCGTCATGCAGGTCGTTGTTCCAGGCGAGGACGGGCGCTTCCTCCAGCCGGGCGTATTCCTTGCGGACCTTGTTGATGTCGACGCCGAACGCCTCCAACGCCTCGGTCACGGCCTTGTCGTGGGCGATGCCCTTCTTGGCGTTCTTGAACGTGCGGTCGAACTCGCCGCCCGGATCCAGACGCATCCGGTTCATCAGCTCGAGCACGTAGGTCTCGATCTTGTTCGCCTTGCCCATTCGAAAACTTCCCCTCGGTCCGAACGCTTCGCGCCGCGTTGTGCCCCGACATCATTCAAGTTGCGTTAATGTGCCGCCTTAGACCGCCGCCGACAAGACGAGACCGAGCCCCATCAGCAGCCCGGCCTGACGGTTGTCGCGAAACAGCGCCATGCACAAGGCCGCATCCTCGCCATCGAAGCGCCGCAGCTGCCGCTGCAGGCGCCAGCCCAGCGCCCAGACCCCCGCCACGCCCAGCGCCAGGGCCAGCGGCCCCGAATCGACCGTCGCCAGCACCACGGCGATCAACGCCAGCAGAACCGTCGCCAGCAGGAACAGCAGCAGCCAGCGCCGCGCATCCTCGCCGAACAGACGCGCGGTGGATTTCACCCCGATCAGCGCGTCGTCCTCGATGTCCTGAAAGGCGTAGATCGTGTCGTAGAACAGCGTCCAGGCGATCCCCGCGAGGTAGAGCAGCACCGGGGCCAGGCTCAGCGACCCCGTATGGGCCGCCCAGGCCAGCAGCACGCCCCAGTTGAAGGCGATGCCCAGAAACACCTGCGGCCACCAGGTCACCCGCTTCATGAAGGGATAAAGGCAGACCGGCGCCAGCGAGACGACGCCCAGCCAGATCGCCGCCGCGGGAAAGGTCAGCAGGATGCCGAAGGCCAGCAGGGCCTGCACGCACATCCAGATCAGCGCCTGCCGGACCGAGACCTGGCCCGACGGGATAGGCCGCGACCGCGTGCGCGCCACGCCCGCATCGATGTCCCGATCCGTGACGTCGTTCCAGGTGCAGCCGGCGCCGCGCATCAGGAACGCGCCTGCCGCGCAGCCCAGCGCCACGTGCAGGTCGAGCCAGCCGAACCCCGCCGGGTCTGCCGCGGCCGCCAGGCTCAACCCCCACCAGCAGGGGATCAGCAGCAGCCATGTGCCCGCCGGACGGTCCGCGCGGCTGAGGCGCAGGTAGGGCCGGCTCCAGGCGGGCGCGAAACGGTCCACCCAGTTCAGCCGAGTCGCATCCGCGACGCGCCCGTCCGCCTGCGGACCGGCGAAGACCTGCGCGGCCCGCGACGGCGAGGCGGCGGCGTTCTGCACGTACGCGGCGCCTTCGAAAACGCGAATGCGGCCTGTCTCTACGTTGGTTGCAGACAAAAACACGCCCATACCGGTCAGGCCTC
>JBCBYE010000291.1:0-5916 GCA_039816075.1 Pseudomonadota bacterium
CGGACGTGGCGTTGAAGGCTGGACGGCGACTCGCCGCACGCTGGGTGAAGGCCCGCCTCCGGGCCTGCTCAGCAAACCGCGCTGCCGAAACCGCTCGCACCGCCCAAGGAGACCTGGCCAGCCGCGCCATGCGCGGCCGCGTCACGAGGGGACGTCGCATCGAGGATGCGCCTTCGGCGCAATCCCCCCGGGGGGCGCGCACGGGACCCGCGCCGGGGGCGAGACGACGCCGGCGCCTTGACGCCGCGCCGTCGCCGCGCCAGACGGCGCCATGGGCGTCAGCGCAGGCAGGATCGGACTGTTCACGTCAGGGCTCATGCGCCTGACGCCGGAGATCGCCGCGCTCACGGGGCTGACGCCGATCCGTCGGCATCGCTCCGCCGCGGGGCTCGCAGCGGTCGGCGTCTGGGGCCGCCGACCCACCGCCGCGCCGGCGGAGGCGGCCGCGGCGCGCGCCGGAAAACCGGTCTGGCGCATGGAGGACGGCTTCTTCCGCTCCCTCGCGCCCGGGGCGGCGGAACGCTCCATCTCCTACGTGCTCGACCGCACGGGCATCTACTACGACGCCGCGCAGCCCTCGGACCTGGAGGCGATGATCCGCGCGCGGGCGCAGGACCCGGCGGGGGCCGCCCGCGACGCGGCGCCGGCGCTGGCGGCGCTGCGCGCGGGCCTCTCCAAGTACAACCTCTTCGACGCCGCCCCGGCCTTCGACGGCTGGCCCGCCGACCCGGCGGAGGTGCAGCTGCTGGTGGACCAGACCGCCGGCGACGCCTCCGTCGCCGGGGCCGGCGCCTCGGCCGCCGCCTTCCGCGACATGCTCGTCGCGGCGGCCGAAGCGCAGCCCGGCGGCGCGATCGCGCTCAAGACCCATCCCGAGACGCAGACCGGCCGCCGCGCCGGGCATTTCCACGACGCGCTCATCGCCGAGGCGGCCGCGCGCAGCCCTGCGGTGGCGAGGGCGCAGGCCGAGGGGCGCCTGCTGCGCCTGACCGCGCGCACGGCGCCGGCGGAGGTGTTCGCCCGGGTCGGGCGGGTGCGCGCCGTCTCGTCGCTGATGGGCTTCGAGGCCCTGGCGCACGGTCTGCCCACGGTCTGCCACGGCGCCGCGTTCTATGCAGGCTGGGGCCTGACCGAGGACCTCGTTCCGGTTCCGGCCCGGCGCGGTCCCGCGCCGCTCGAGGCGTTGGCCGCGGCCGCCTTCGCCGACTATTGCCGCTGGTTCGATCCCGCATCGCGTCGCCCCGTCGCGCTGGAGGAGGCCGTGGCGGGCCTCCTCGCCCGCACCCGGCGCGCGCCGGCCGCGTAGGCCCCGGGGCGATTGCCGAGGGGCTTGCCAGGGAGTCGACCGGCGCGTTCGCCGGGGAGTCGACCGGCGAGTTTGCCGGGGGGCTTGCGCGCGCCCCGCCGCTCTGCCATCGCCTCGCCGCAGCCCCGCTCGCCGCGACGGAGACCGCGATTTGGCCGCCGAACCCCCTGCCCCCGCCGCCCCTGCCCGCCCGGATTTCCTGTGCCTCGGCGCCCACAAGGCCGGCACCACCTGGCTGGCGCGAAACCTGTGGTCGCATCCGCAGGTCTGGATGCCCTACAGCAAGGAGCTGCACCATTTCACCGCCCGCCATGCGGAGCGGGAGGAGCCGCATCGCCGCCGCCTGGGCCGGCAGATCCGCCAGGCGATCAAGCGCGCGCGCAAGGGCCGGAACCAGTCGCGCATCGCCTATCTCAGGGCGCTGCGGCGGCGCGACGACGCATTTTCCGACGCCTGGTACCAGTCGGTTTTCGCCCCGTGCCCGCGGCACCAGAAGACCGGCGAGGTCACGCCGTTCTACGCGGCGCTGGACGAGGCGGGGCTGGACGACATCAAGCGCTCGGCCCCGCAGGCCAAGATCCTCTATCTGATCCGCGAGCCCGGGGCCCGGGCGCAGAGCGCGCTGCGCATGGCGCTCAAGCGCGCCCAGGCCGGCCCGGCGGCGGGGCGGAGCGTGGAGGAGACGGCCCGCGCCTGGCTGGAGAAGCCCGAGGCGAAGGC
The DNA here is from genome assembly GCA_039816075.1 of Pseudomonadota bacterium. Classification (GTDB taxonomy): domain Bacteria; phylum Pseudomonadota; class Alphaproteobacteria; order Rhodobacterales; family Rhodobacteraceae; genus Albimonas. Next base: position 2,027 of record JBCBYE010000291.1, read on the forward strand.
GCGCGGCGCCTATGCCGACGTGGTGCCGCGGCTCGACGCGCGCTGGGGCGAGGGCGAAATCCTTTACCTGCCCTACGGCTGGGTGCGGGACGCGCCGTTGAAGCTGATGCAGAGCGTGGAGGCGCATCTGGGCCTGCGCCCGTCCGAGAGCTGGCCGAAGCTGACCGAACGGGTGCATGCGGGCCAGCCGGCGACGCTGCCGGACTTCGCGCTGGAGGCGATCGAGGCGGAGGCCGCGCGGCATCGCGATTTTCTGGCCGAGCGCTTCGGAGAGGCCTTCGCGGACGCGACGCGCTGAGGCGCGGCGCGGGTCGCCGGGCCGCCGGCGGCGGCGACCCGCGCCGAACCGCTGGCGCCTCGGGCCGCGCCGTGATTGACTGACGTCGCAAGCGTCCGCGCCGGCAGAGCGCGGCGCCGCCGAGCGCAGGGAGAGGCGCCATGGAGACCATCATCATCGCCATCATCGCCGCCGCCGCCGGCATCGCGGCGGGCCGGGGGACCGCGCCCCGGGCGGCGCCGCCGCCGGCGCCCGCGCCATCGGCCGATGCCGGCGAAGCGGCGCGCCTGCGCGGCGAGCTGGCCGCGGCCAAGCAGGCGCGCGAGGCGGCCGAGGCGGACCTCGCGGCGCTGCGCGCCGAGCGTCAGGCGGAGGCCCCGGCCCAGGCGGCCGAGGCCGGCGATGCGGAGCTGCTGGCCGTCGAGAACGCCGCCCTGCGCAAGGCCCTCGCCGCCGCCGAAGCCCGCGTCGCCGTCGCCTCCGGCCGCTGAACGACGGCGACCGGCGCCGCCCAAGGGAGGCCCCGGCTCACGTCCGGCGCGCCGATCGCAGGACGGCGCGCGGCATCCGCCGCCGGCCCCTTCCCCACGCGGCGGCCCCCTCCGGCCAGAAAGCGAGTCGTCGAAAGGGTCAAGGCTCGCGAGCACGGCCGCAGACCGCGCGCGGCGACCGGCGAAGGCGGCCCGGCCTTGAGGCCCCGCCGGTCTTGGCGTTCAAGGCCGGACGCCGATTCTCCGCACGCCGGGTGAAGGCCCCCCAAGGGCCTTCTCGGCAGACTGCGACCCCCCCCAAAGCGCAAACCTTCGAGACCTGGCCAGCCGGCGAAGCCGGCCGCGTCACGAGGGGGGTCGATCCCCCCGAGGGGCGCACCCTCGACGAAAGAGCCCTGCGCTACTCGAACGGCGGCTCGGACGACCAGTCGAACACCTTCGGCAGGTCCCCCGGCGCCGTGCGCGAGAACGCCGGCGGCCGTTTTTCCACGAAGCTGCGCACGCCCTCGGCCCCGTCGGCCATGGAGAGGGCGAAGATCACCCGGCTGTCGAGCGCATGCGCCTCCATCGGATGCGCCGCGCCCGCCATGCGCCACAGCATCTGCCGGTTGACCGCCACCGAAACGGGCGAGACCCCGTCGACATAGCGGCGCGCCACCGCCTTGGCCTCGTCCAGCAGCGCCTCGGGCGGCACCACCTTGGTCGCGTAGCCGGCGGCGAGGCACCGATCGGCGGGGATGATCTCGCCCGACATGGCCCAGTCGAGCGCCGTCGACATGCCCACCAGGCGCGGCAGGAACCACGAGGAGCAGGCCTCCATGCACACGCCGATCTTGGAAAAGACGAAGCCCAGCCGCGCCTTTTCAGACATGATCCGCGCGTCCATCGGCAACGTCATCGTGGCGCCGACGCCCACGGCCACGCCGTTCAACGCGGCGATCACCGGCGTGGTCATGCGGAAGATGCGCAGCGAGATGCGTCCGCCCAGATCGCGGATCCTCTCCACGTCCGGGCCGAAGGGATCGACGCTTTCGTCGAGGCCGAAGACGTTGCCCTCCGCCTGCAGGTCCATGCCGGCGCAAAAGCCGCGGCCCTCGCCCGTGACGATCAGGGCGCGGATCTCGGGATCGGCATCGGCGCGGTCGAGCGCGCCGAGAATGTCGTGGGCCATGCGCACCGAAAAGGCGTTCAGCACCTCCGGCCGCGACAGGGTGACCACGGCGATGGGACCGTCGGTCTCCCAGCGCAGGGTCTCGTAGGTTCCGGCGGCGATCTCTTGGGCCACGTCGGGCGCGGGCAGGGTCATCGGGGGCCTCCCTCGGGGCGTTGCTGCGGCGTTGCGCATGTCGGCGCGAAGCGTGCCCGACCGGAGCGGCCCGCCGCAAGGCGGTTGCCCGCCGCGGCCCGGGCGCCATTTTCCGCCCCCATGACCGTCGCCGCGCCCGAGCCGCAAGACCCGATCTGCCCGCTGTGCCTTCGCCCGATCCCGGCGGGCGCGCGGCAATCGGTGCATCATCTGATCCCCAGGCTCAAAGGCGGGGCCGGCGGGCCGACGGTCCGCCTGCACCAGGCCTGCCACGACGAGATCCATGCCGCGCTGAGCGAGGCCGAGCTGGCGCGCGCGTGGAACACGCCCGAGGCCCTGCGCCGCCATCCGCAGATCGCCCGCTTCGTCGCCTGGATCGCGCGCAAGCCGCCCGACTTCGCCCCCCGCACGCTCAAGAGCCTGCGGCGACGGCGCAAACGCTGAAGGAGAGGCCTATGGCCCTGCCCCCCGACCTGAAGATCGACGCCTCCGTCAACGTGCTGCGCGGTGCGCTGGAGCCGTGCGGTCACGATCCCCTGACCGGGTTCTTCCGCAACGGCTGCTGCGACACGTCCGACATGGACCAGGGCTCCCACACGGTCTGCGCGGTGATGACGGCGGCGTTCCTGGAGTTCTCGAAGGCGCGCGGCAACGATCTGAGCACGCCGCGGCCGGAGTTCGGTTTTGCGGGGCTCAAGCCGGGGGATCGGTGGTGCCTGTGCGCCATGCGCTTCCGCGAGGCGTGGGAGGCGGGCATGGCGCCCAGGGTCAAGCTGGAGGCGACGCATCTGCGGGCGCTGGACGTGGTGCCGATGAGCGCGCTGAAGGACAACGCGCTGGAGGGTTGACCGGCGCGGCGGAGCGGGGCCCGCCGCCGCCGCCGCGCATGGCCGACAGCGCACGGCCGACAGCCCACGGCCGACAGCCGACAGCCGACGACCGACGGCCGACAGCCGACAGCCGACGGACCTGCCGCGCGGGCGGCGCCTCGCCGCGTCCCTAGAGGAACGTGGGCCGGTCGAACGCCTGCACCGCGTGCGGCGTGCCGGTCTGCGCGTAGGCCTCGAGCCGCCGTTCGAACAGCGCCTCGTCCCAGCCGCGCTGGACTTCGGTCGGATCGGGCGCCTGCGCCGCATCGCTCGCGTAGTCCAACGATCCCAGGTCGCCCCGCTGCGCGAAGAGCGCGGGAAGAAAATTCTCGAACGTGCCGACTTCGATCACGTTGTGGCGCTGCCAGGCTTCGAAGAACTCCGGGCCGTACTCGCCGGCGACCCTGCGGTTGACGAAGCGGGAGATCGGGTCGCCGCCGCTCGCGCCGATCACGACCTCGTAGTGGTAGTGCACGCCCAGAGGCCGCCCGTCCTCGACCACGTCCTTGAAATGGATGCGCAGCATCATCACCGGGCCGATCACCGGCACGAACTTGCCCATCGCCCATCCGTCCTCGGCGACGTAGACCACCTTCAGCTTGGCATCGACCGGGTATTTCCAGCCGTGGCGGTCATGCTGCATCGCTTCGCGGATCCGGATCGAGCAGCCGGCGCGGGCGGTTCCGTCGGGCGCAAGCGGCCCGGACAGATCGGCGCTGAGATGGTCGAACGGATGCCAAAGCCAATAGGCCGGGACCTGCCGGTCCTCATAGCCGGGCACGCCGCGCAGCCTGACCTTGAGCGTCGCGAAATGACGAAACCACCAATGGATCATCTCGGCCGACACGCCGCGCAGCAGGGCATGGTTCAGCACGGCGCAGAACTGACCGTTCCGCCGCTGGTGAATCGCGAAATGGGAAGAGGACGACGGCTTCAGAGACCAGCCG
>JBCBYE010000477.1:0-3935 GCA_039816075.1 Pseudomonadota bacterium
CGGCGCTGGGCGGCGCTGGCGCTGCGCGACCGGTTCGGCCGGGCGGGGCTGGCCGCGTGCGAAGCGCATCTCGACGCGAGGCGATTCGCCGAATCGCCGTTCGCGGAGACCGGGGGGCTGGCCGAACGGCTGTCCGACGCGCTTCACGCCGCTTGGGGCAAGGCTGCGGCAAAACCGTTTCAGGATTGAGGAATCGTCATGAATGGGACCGCGTGCGGCGCCGGCGCCGCGCGCGGGGGGCTGGATTTTCCTGCGGGAACTTGGTTCACAGCTTCCTAACGAGGTGTTTTGGAGGAGGTGCGTGATGTTGCTGCGAGTTCTGCGGCTTCCTTTTGCGGCACGCGCCGTCGGTCTGGCGACGCTGGGCGTCGCCGCCGTTCTGCCCTTGTCCGACCCTGCGTTCGCCGATGCGCCGCGCTTCGTGGTCTCGGCCCTGAGCGGCGAGCGCCAGGCGCTGGCCGGAGTGATGTCGCGCCGTGGCGACGACGCCCCGGCGGCGGTTCCCGCCGAGCGGCCCGACGAGGATGCGATGACTTCCGCCCTTCGGCGGGGTCTGAGCGGCTTCGGCTTCGGCGTGGAAGCGCCGCCCGTGCGGCCTGCGGCGCCGCCGGCGATCGACGCCTCGGCGGCGACGGCTCGGCCGGCATCGGGCGACGCGGAATGGCGCTGCCTGACGGAGGCGCTCTACTTCGAGGCGCGCGGCGAAACCGACGAGGGAATCGCCGCCGTCGCGGAGGTGATCCTCAACCGCGTGGACCGTCCGGATTACCCTGACAGCGTCTGCGGAGTGATACATCAGGGCGCCGGCGGCAAACTCTATCGGTGCCAGTTCAGCTACAACTGCGATGGAAAGCCCGAAAAGTTTCGAGAGCAGAAATCGCTGGAGCGGGTCGGACGGTTCGCGAGCCTGATGCTCGACGGCACGCCTCGGAACTTGACCGATGGCGCAACGCACTACCATACCAATGCGGTAAGGCCGCGCTGGTCCCGGAAGTTCGTCCGGACGGCGGTGATCGGCGACCATCTTTTCTACCGCGCCCCGGAAACGATCGCTCGAAACTGAGCCGCCCGCTCAACCAGGGGTTGCAATCCCCGGTTGATTGCGCGAGGGTGAATACGTCGTTCAACCTCGGGAGCTGCATGTGGCGCGTCGTTTGATCCTGCACTGTCTGCCGCCCGATGGGCCGGGCTGCGTTCTGCAACGGCGGTTCCTGGATGCGGCGCTGCCGCAGAGGGCGCGGGTCGAGCTGAGCGATCCCATGCACCAGTCCCGCTCTCGCTGGCCCGAAGGGTTGCCGGAGCCTTTGGGTCCTGTGCGGCTGCTGCATGGACCGACCCCGTTCGGCTATTTCGACGGTCTGTCGGCGCCGGTGCTCCATGTGATGGTTCTGGGCGATCCTGCCGACGCGTTCGTGCGCTTCGCGCAGCGGCTGATGCTGGCGGATGCGCAGGAGGTTCGGGCGGCCGCCGGGGCCTGGCCGGACGAGGCGGCTGCGGCGGATCTCGATTCCATGGTGGACTGGCTGCTGGATCAGTCGCTGGTCCGACGAACGCGTCTGGGCGCGGCGACGCGGCTGACGGCGGGCGCGCCGCTGATCTCGGGCGGAGCCGAGGCGGCGGAGATGTTGCCGGCGGCCCGCGCGAACCTGTCGCGCGTGAACCTGCTGATCGGGCTTGAGGGCCGGCTCGACGCCTTCGCTCAAGACCTGTCCGAGGTCATGGGCTGGACGCCTCCGTTCCAGGAGGTCGAGCCCAAGGCCGCCGCATCGCCCGGGGCGGAGGCGCTGGGCGCATCGGTGCGCGCGCGCCTTGCGGCGGCGACGGCGGCGGATCGTGCCTTGCTGGGCGCAGCCGAAGAGGCGGTGCGCGAGGACGCCTGAGGCGCAGGTCCGGCCGGCCGATCCGCAGACCTTGCGAAAACACGCATGGCCCGCCCGGATGCGGCGGATTTTACGTGATCTTGACCTTTGCCCTTTAGGACCTCGGGCCGCGGACCGCGCGGCGCCTGGCGCGCCCTCGGCCGCGACCATCCCAAAGGAGTTCAGGCCATGGCCAACCCGTTCAGCGGGCGCGCGGTCCCCATCGGCGGACCCGCGACCGACATCGTCCCGGTCGTCGCGGACGACGCGACCGACCTTCCCCATGCCGCGCTGGCGCTGTTCGTCGAGACCGGCGGTGCGGTGACCTTCGACACCGTGTCCAGCGATGCGCCGCGCACGGTCACCGTGGCGGATCAGACGCTTTTGCCCGTGGGCGTGCGGCGCGTTCACGCCACCGGCACCACCGCGACCGGCCTGCACGCGCTGGTGCTGCGGTGAGCTTGGGGATCGGCCTGTCCCTGGGCAGCGTCGCGGCGAGAGGCCGCGGCACGCTCGGGGCGCCGGATTGGCCGGAGGGCGCCGTCGCCCTCTGGCTGATCCTGGGGCAATCGAACGCCGAAGGCTGGGCGCCGTGGCAGCAGGACCCGGGCAAGGCCGATCCCGCGCTGGCCGTGCCGTCGCTGACCGTGGAGGAGCGTGCGGCGCATCCCTGGCTGCGCATGAGCACGCGGGGAAGCGGATCCAACGCCGGTCAGTTCCCCACGTCGAGCCAGGGCATCGCGACGGAGGCGTTTCCGCGCAGCTCCGGCAAGGTCTACAGCGGCGCGGAATCGCGCGCCGACGGCATTCCCGACGGCACGCAGGCCTTCGGCGCCGAGATCGCTCTGGTGCGTCACGTGCGCGAGGGGACGGCGCCGGCGGGCTGGCGCGACGATGCGGATCCGCGGCTGTTCCTGTTCAAGCAGGCCGAGGGGTCGAAATCCGTCGACTACTTTCGTTGGGGCGGCGATGGGCAGGGCCTTGTGCTGGATGCGCTGCGTCAGGCCAACGGCACGAACCTGCACGGCCTTGCGGCGGCCAAGACCGTCCTGATCCAGGGCGTGATCTTCGTGATCGGAGAGAAGGACGCCAAGGACGTCGCGCCGACCGGCGATACCATGGCCGAGACGCTGACCCCGCGCTTCGCCGATTGGGTGCGCCAGCTGCGCGGCGCCCTGGGCGGCGACGTGCCGATCGCGTTCTGCGAGGTGATCGAGAACGGCGCCGCGCGCGCCGTGTCCAACGTGCGCATGGCCGAGCTGGCCGGCGCCCTGCCCAACGCCGCGGTGATCGAGAGCCAGGCCGACTGGACCGATGTGGGCGATGCGACGCACTACGACGCGCAGGGGCAGGACCGGCTGGGCCACGCCGCGTTCGGGCATCTGCGCGACACGTATGGGCGGCCCGGCGACGGGCTGGTCACGGCCTTCCCCTTCACCGGGCTCAAGCCGTGGTTCCATGTGCCGCCGGTCTTCATCGACGATGGCGGATCGCAGATGCGGGTGGCGGCGACGCCCTCCGCCCCCGGCGTGGTGCATGCCCTGTCGACGGCGCCGGGCACGCCAACGCCCAGCGCGCAGGCGATCTACGACGCGCGCAACGGGCCGGACGCGTTCCAGCGCAACGTGGACGCGGCGGACGTCGAGACGGTCTGGTACACCGGCGGCGGCAGCTTCGCGGCGAACCAGACGCGGGACGTGCATTTCATGCTGCGCGCCTCGGACGGCACGCTGGGCGAGGTCGTGACGGCCGTTCGCGGCGGCAACGTCAAGCTCTCGCCGGATCTGAGCGTGGGCGCGACGACCGCGACGACGGCCGCGGCCACGGTCGGGGCGAGCTTCGCCGGCACGCTGCACTGGGCGCTGCACGCGGGCGCGCGCGATCACATGCGCGGCGAGGACGTGGAGGCCATGGCCTTCGGTCCCGTGCAGGCCGGGTCCGTGGCCTGCACGCCGGGGCAGACCGCGACGCTGTCGCTGAGCGGGCTGAGCGCGGGCACGACCTACACGCTGTTCGTGACGGGGCGCCGGTCGTCCGACGGGCTGCCCTCGCCCACGCAGAAGGTGCAGATCGTCA